>JAQUNT010000082.1 GCA_028717525.1 Elusimicrobiota bacterium | reverse complement strand
CTACACGGCCACGGACATCCTCTGCCGCATGAAGCGCATGCAGGGCTTCGACGTGCTCCACCCCATGGGCTGGGACGCCTTCGGCCTGCCCGCGGAGAACTTCGCCCTGCAGACCGGCACCCACCCTTCCGTGGTCACCCAGAGGAATATCGCCAACTTCCGCCGCCAGATCAAGTCCTTGGGCTTCTCCTACGACTGGGACCGCGAGGTGGACACCACCTCCCCGGATTACTACCGCTGGACCCAGTGGATCTTCCTGCAGCTCTTCAAGAAGGGCCTGGCCTACGAGAGCACCGCGCCCATCAACTTCTGCCCCTCCTGCAAGACCGGCTTGGCCAACGAGGAGGTCTTCGGCGGCAACTGCGAGCGCTGCGGGACCAAGGTGGAGCGCAAGAGCATCCGGCAGTGGGTCCTCAAGATCACGGCCTACGCGGACCGCCTGGAGTCCGACCTCAAGGACCTGGACTGGCCGCATTCAACCCTGACCATGCAGCGCAACTGGATCGGCCGCTCCGAGGGCGCGGAGGTCCATTTCCAGCTCGAGACCGGCGACGACCTCACCGTGTTCACGACCCGTCCGGACACGCTCTTCGGCGCCACCTACATGGTCCTGGCCCCGGAGCACCGCCTGGTGCCGGCGCTCACCAAGCGCGAGCGCAAGGCGGAGGTCGAGGCCTACGTCCGCGCCGCCACGGCAAAGTCGGACCTGGAACGGACGGAACTGCAGAAGGACAAGAGCGGCGTGTACACCGGCTCCCACGCGGTCAACCCCTTCAACGGCGAGAGGATCCCCATCTGGATCGCGGACTACGTGCTCGCCGGCTACGGCACGGGCGCCATCATGGCCGTGCCCGGCCACGACGAGCGCGACCACGAGTTCGCGACGAAGTTCAAGCTGCCCATCAAGCAGGTGGTCAGGCCGGACGATCCCGCCAAGGACGTCGACATCCAGAAGGAAGGATTCTTCGAGGACGGGATCGCGGTCGACTCCCCCCTCTTCGAGGGGCAGCCCACGAGGCAGGCCAAGGCGGCGGCCATCAAGGAGCTGGAGAGGACCGGCCGCGGCAAGGGCACCATCGTCTACAAGCTGCGCGACTGGATCTTCTCGCGCCAACGCTACTGGGGCGAGCCCATCCCCATCATCCACTGCCCGAAGTGCGGCCAGGTCCCGGTCCCGGAGGGCGAACTCCCCGTCCGGCTTCCCGACGTGAGCGACTATAAACCCTCCGGGACGGGCGAATCGCCCCTGGCCAACATCCCGGACTGGGTGAACACCAAGTGCCCGTCCTGCGGCGGGACGGCCAAGCGCGAGACCAACACCATGCCCCAGTGGGCCGGGTCATGCTGGTACTACCTGCGCTTCCTGGACCCGAAGAACGCGGCGGCCGGCTGGGACCGGGCCAAGGAGAAGGCCTGGATGCCGGTGGACTGCTACGTGGGCGGAGCCGAGCATGCGGTCCTGCACCTGCTCTACGCCCGGTTCTGGCACAAGGTCCTTTTCGACTGCGGCTTCGTCGCCACCCCGGAGCCCTTCCAGAAGCTGCGCCACCAGGGCATGATCCTGAGCTACTCCTACCGGGACGGCAAGGGCGTCTACCACCACTACGACAAGGCCAACTTCGGCGAGGACGGCGCCGCCACTCTCGCCGCGACCGGCGAGAAGCTCGACAGCCAGGTCGAGAAGATGTCCAAGTCCAAGAAGAACGTGGTCAACCCGGACGAGGTGCTCAAGGACTACGGCGCCGACGCCTTCCGGCTCTACGAGATGTTCATGGGCCCCTTCGAGGACTCCAAGCCCTGGGACATGCGCTCCATCGAGGGCGTCTCGCGCTTCCTGCGCAAGGTCTGGACTCTAGTCCTGGAGACCGAGTCCCCGGAGTCCGGCGCGGGCTGCCTGGCCCCGCGCCACCGCGCCGTCAAGAAGGTCACCGAGGATATCGCCTCTTTCGGCTTCAACACCGCCATCTCGGCGCTGATGATCTACGGCAACGAGATCCAGAAGGAGAAGACGCCGGCGCGCGTGGACCTGGAGACGCTGGTCACCCTGCTCCACCCCTTCGCCCCGCACCTGACCGAGGAGCTCTGGGAGAGGCTGGGGCACCGGGACTGCCTGGCGCGGCAGGCCTGGCCCGGCTACGACGAGAAATACCTCAAGGACCGGGAGGTCGAGTACGCGGTGCAGATCAACGGCAAGGTCCGCGCCACCTTCACCTTCGCCGCCGACGCGGCCCAAGGCCCGGTCCAGGAGGCGGCGCTGGCGCTGGAGAAGGTCAAAGGCGCCCTGCAGGGCAAGTCCGTGGCCAAGATCATCGTGGTCCCCAACCGCCTGGTCAACATCGTCGCGAGGTGACGCTCATGCGCAGACACTGGCATCTCTTGTTGTTGTTGTTGGCGGCGGCGGCCTGCGGCGGCCCCGAGATCCACTACAACCCGACCCCGCAGATCCTGCCCCAGAACATCAAGCTTATCGCCCTGCATCCCATCCTCAACAAGACCGGGCAGTTCGGCCTCGAGGACAAGCTCATGCTCGCCATGCGCGACGAGTTCCTGCGCGACGGCCGCTACCCCCTCGTCCCCGAGTCCGACGCGGACGGCGTGGTCTGGACGACCATCTCGCGCTACATCAACACCCCCATCCAGTACGACGCCAACCTCGTGCCCACGGCCTACAAGCTGCGCGTGCTCACGGACCTGCAGTTCGTGGACCGCCGCAAGCCCGGCCAGGCCCTCTGGGTCGAGAAGAACATCGACGAGGTCTTCACCTACTCCGCCCCCACCTTGGCCGGGGGCCTGACCGAGGAGCAGGCCCGCGAGCAGATCTGGAGCACCTTGGCCAAGGACATCGTCAAACGGGTCATCGACGGCTTCGGCACGGTCACGGGCACCTCGCGGCGCATCATCCAGGGCGACGCCCCCTCCACCGAGCCGCTCGCCTCGCCGGAGACCCCCCTGACGCCGGTCAACCCCCACGCCTACTAGATGGAAGCCCGCTACGATGACCTGGTCAAGGAATGGCGCGCGGGGAAGTTCCGCCCGGTCTACTACTTCATAGGCGAGGACGCCTCGGCCCGGACCGAGGCCGCGGCCGCCCTCAAGGCGGCGCTCAATCCGGACGGCTTCAACTACGCGCACTTCTCCGGGGACCCGGCGGGGCAGGTCGCGGCCGTCATCACGGAGGCCTTGACGCTCCCCGTTTTCGCCGAGCGCCGGCTGGTGGTCCTGGAGAGCCCCAAGCTCCTTGCCGAGGCGCGGGCCGCCCTGGCCGCCTACCTCCAGTCGCCCTCGCCCAGCACCTCCTTGGTCCTGTTCTCCGAAGAGCGCCGGATCGACCCCCGGGATGCCCTGGTCAAGGCCGCAGCCGGGGCCGGGGCCGTCTGCCTGTTCAAGCCCCTGCGCGAGGAGGACGCCGTGGCGCGCCTGCAGGCCGAGGCGCGCCGGGCCGGCAAGACCATCTCGCCCGAGGCCGCGGAGGCCCTGGTCGCGGAGGCGGGCACGGACTGGGCCATCCTCAAGCAGGAGCTGGAGAAGGCCGCGCTATTCGCCGGGGACGCCCCCGAGATCGGGCGAGACCAGGTGGCGGCCTGCCTGGGCTATCACAAGGCGGCCGACCCTTTCGCCCTGCCCCGCCTGATCCAGGCGCGCCAGCTCAAGGCGGCGCTGGCGCATCTGCGGCGCCTCTTCCAGGAAGGCAAGCCCGACGACCAGGCCTTCCGCGCCCTCAACCAGATCAGCTCGGCGGTGCTCAAGCAACTGCGCGCCAAGCGCATGCTCAGGGCCGGCCGCTCCGAGGCCGAGGTCTTCGGGGCTCTGCGCCTGCACAGCTACTGGGACCGGGACTACCTCTCCGGCCTCAAGCGCTTCAGCGAAGCCCGCCTGCGGCGGGACCTGGGCGCCTGCCTGGAGGCGGAGGTCTGCCTCAAGTCGCGCAGCTGGCTCTCGGCCCCCCAGGAGATCGAGCGCCTAGTCGTGGACCTCTGCTCCAAATAGCAGGGACACCCCCTTCAGGGTGTCCCTCTCGCGGCTCCGGCCCGGGCCTTAGGCTTTGGCGGGAGCGGCTGTCGCGGCCTGCGACGTCGCAGGGCCGGCGGCCACGCGCTTGGCCAGGCGGGACTTGCGGCGCGCGGCCGTCTTCCAATGGATGGCGCCCCGCCGGGCGGCCCGGTCGAACGCCGAGGAGGCCTTGGCCAGGAGCTCGGAGGTCTTGGAGTCCTTGGCGACGGCAGCGTCACCGGCGGCGCGGGCCGCCAGGCGGAGAGTCTTCTTCATGGCGACGTTGCGCGCATGGCGTCTGACCGACTGCCGATGAGCCTTGATGGCCGAGCGGTGCCTCATGGTCTTCTTCTTGGCTGGCATAGGCAGACATTAAACCACTTCCGGGCGGGGACCGTCAACGCTCGCTCGCCGCGCCGCGGTGTATAATACCCCTATGGAGAGCGCGCCCGCTCCGGACCGCTCGCACGTCCCCCATGCCTGCGGGGTCTACATCATGCGCGACTCCCGCGGCGCCATCCTCTACATCGGCAAGGCCAAGGACCTCTTTAGACGGGTCTCCCAGTACTTCAACCCCAACAAGCCGGACCTCAAGAACACCCACCTGGCGCCCTTGGTCCGCGCCATCGACTACGTGGCCTGCGGCTCGGAGCGCGAAGCCCTGCTCCTGGAGCGGCGCCTCATCCGCGAGCGCCAGCCCTTCTTCAACTCCATGTGGAAGGACGACAAGTCCTACCCCTACGTCAAGATCACGGTGCGGGAGGACTTCCCGCGCGTGCTGCTCACGCGCCGCAAGGCCAAGGACGGGGCCCTCTACTTCGGCCCCTACCCCAAGGTGGCCCCCATCAAGGGCCTGCTCGACCACCTCTGGAAGCAGAAGTTCTTCCCCCTGCGGCCCTGCCACTGGGACTTCGGCACGGACAAGCCCCTGGACCGGCGCAAGCTGCACTCCTGCCTCTACCTGCACACCAAGGACTGCCCGGCCCCCTGCGCCGGGCACATCAGCCGGGAGGACTACCGCCGCACCGTGGACGACGCGGCCCTGTTCTTCTCGGGCCGGCACGCGGACCTGCGCCGGCGCTTCGAGGGCGAGATGCGCGAGGCCTCCCGGCGGCTCGAGTACGAGCGCGCGGCGCGCCTGCGCGACAACCTGGAGGCCCTGGACCAGATCAGCGAGCGGGTGCGCGTGCGCGCGGTGCGGGCGGGAGAGCTCGACCGCCCCCTGGCCGCGAGCCGCTCGGTCACGGACCTGCAGGCCGCCCTGGGGCTGGCTACGGCGCCGTTCCACATCGAGTGCTTCGACGTCTCCCACTTCCAGGGCCGCCAGCTGGTGGCCGCCATGGTCTGCTTCCGGGGCGGCGAGCCGCACAAGGACCACTACCGCCGCTTCCGCCTGCGCGAGGTCTCGGGCATCGACGACTTCGCCTCCATCGCGGAGGCCGTGCGGCGGCGCTACGGCAGGCTGCAGCGGGAAGGCCAGGCCATGCCCGACCTGGTGCTCATCGACGGGGGCAAGGGCCAGCTGGGCGCGGCGCTGGCGGAACTCAAGGCCCTCAAGCTGCGCCTGCCGGTCGCGGCTTTGGCCAAGCGCATCGAGGAGGTCTTCCTGCCCGGCCGGTCCCAGTCCGTCATCCTGGACAGGAGCCGGCCGGCGCTAAGGCTCCTGCAGCGCCTGCGCGATGAAGCCCACCGCTTCGGGGTCAAGTATCACCGGCTCCTGCGCGGGAAGGAACTGCTGGCCTGATTTCGGGATAACGAAAGGTCGGCGCTATTTGCCGCCTTCCATGTTGCCGGCCAGCTCGCCCATGCCGAACATGGGGAGGAACATGGCGGCCACGATGGTGCCCACGATGGCGCCCATGACCACGATGACGATGGGCTCGATGAGCGAGGTCAGGCCCTTGACCGCGGTGTCGACCTCCTGGTCGTAGAAGTCCGCGATCTTGGCCAGCATGGCGTCGAGAGCTCCGGTCTCCTCGCCCACCGAGATCATGGCCGTGACCATGTTGGGGAAGACCCCGGACTTCTTGAGCGGGTCGCTGAGGTGCCCGCCCTCTCGGATGGACTCCCGGGCGCTCAGGACCGCCTCGCCGATGATCACGTTGCCCGCGGTGGAGGCCACCGTCTCCAGGGCCTGCAGGATGGGAACGCCGGATTTGATCAAGGTGCCCAAGGTGCGGGTGAAGCGCGCCACGGCGACCTTCTTGAGGATGATGCCGAAGAGGGGCATGGTCAAGAGCTTGGCGTCGATGTACTTCGCCCCGGCCGGCGTCTTCTGGACGCGCTGGAGGATCTTCCAGCCCACCACGGGCGAGGCCATGATGCAGAGGAAGTTCAGCGGCTGCTTGACGAAGGTGGAGATGTCGAGCAAAGTCTGGGTCAGCCAGGGCAGTTCCGCGCCGAAGCTCTGGAAGATGGTGGCGAAGCGCGGGATGACGAAGGTGAGCAGGAAAATGGTGATGACAAAGCAGATGCTCAGGACGATGATGGGGTACATCATCGCCGACTTGACCTTGGCCTTCAAGGCCTCGTTGGACTCCAGGTAGGCGGTCAGGCGCTCCAGGATGGTATCGAGGATGCCCCCCAACTCGCCGGCCTTGATCATGGAGCTGTAGAGCTCGGGGAAGGCGTCCGGGTGTTTCTTGAGCGCGTCCGAGATCGAGAGCCCGCTCTCGATGTCGGAGCGTACGGTCACCAGGACCTCCTTGAAGGCCGGGTTCTCGGCCTGGTTCTCCAGGATGGCCAGGCTCTGCACGATCGGCACGCCGGCGCCGACCAAGGTGGAGAGCTGGCGCGAGAAGAGCACCAGGTCGCGGTTGGTGACCTTGCCCTTGCGCTTGAAGAGGCCCGTGACCGCGTCGAGCGGTCCCGCGGTCTTCTCTCCGATCTCGAGGATGACCAGCTTCTGGTCGCGCAGGCGGGCGACCGCGGCCTTCTGCTCCTCCGCGTCGACCGTGCCCTCGACTACAGCCCCGTCGGCGCCCTTGGCCTTATAAGCGAATACCGGCATAAGCCTGTTGATATTCTAGCACATGCGGACGGCCTGCAGAAGGTACCACGCCCCGGCCAAACCGAGGGCCCAGCGGCCCACGCTCCGGACCCGCGCGGCGGAGAGCCAGGGCCAGACCCCCAGCACCGGCAGCAGGTAGAGCGAGGTCGCCGCGAAGAACGCCGCAAAGAAGGCGGCACCGGAGGCGGCGCTGCCCAAAGCCAGAACCACCACCATCCCGGTCAGGAAGGGCGGGCAGACGTTGATGCCGGTCAGCAGGCCCATCGCGAAGGGGACCCTCTGCGGCGTGGCCCAGCGGCCCGCGGCCGCGCACCAGGAGACACCCGGGAAGGCCCGGGCGGCGCAGGCCAGCATCAGCAGGGCGCTGGCGGCCAGGGCCGCGGCCGGCAGCCAAGCCGGCACGCGGCTTCCGACTGCGGCGCCCAGGGCCCCGGCGGCCGCGCCGAAGGCGAGGTAGGCCAGCAGGCGCCCGGCCAAGAAGCGCGCCAAGGTCATGAGGCTGTCTGCGAAAGCGGGCCGGCCCTCGGCGCAAAGGTAGGGAACCAGGAAGGGCGCGCAGGCCGCGAAGCAGTAGGGCCCGGTGGACAGGCCGAGCCAGAAGCCTTGCGCCAGGGGTCCGACCAGGGGATGACCGGAGTGAAAGCCCGACACCACAAATGTTATAACTTCTTCGGCGGGTCTCGCACCCGGGAGGGATGATGCTGTCCAATAAGAAGATCGCGGTGGTGGGCGCCGGCCACATGGGCGCGGCCCTCATCGGCGGCATGCTGCGCGCCAAGCTCACCGTCCCCAAGAACATCACCGCCTCCCGCCACAGCGCGGAGGCCCTGGCCGCCCTCAAGAAGGAGTGGGGGGCCAACACGGGGACGGACAACAAGAAGGCGGCGGCCGGCGCCGACATCGTCATCCTCGCGGTCAAGCCCCAGGTCTCCCCCGCGGTCCTGGCCGAGCTCGCCTCCGTCGTGAAGCCCCACCAGCTCGTCATCAGCCTCATGGCCGGCATCACCACCAAGACCATCTCCCAGAAGCTGGGCCAGCCCTGCCCGGTGGTCCGCGCCATGCCCAACACCCCCTGCCTGGTGGACGCCGGGGCCACGGCCGTGGCCGCGGGCGCGCAAGCGGGCGCCGGCGACATGGCCCTGGCCGAGAAGATATTCTCCTCCATGGGCAAGGTCGTGGCCCTGCCCGAGGCGGCCATGG
>JAQUNT010000081.1 GCA_028717525.1 Elusimicrobiota bacterium | reverse complement strand
TCAAGACCTGGGTCTACCGCATCACGGTCAACACCTGGAAGAACCGGGTGCGCGCCGAGAAGCGGCGGGGCTTCTGGAAGACGGTCTCTTTGGGCCTGTTCGCAGGGGAGGAAGGCGAGGAAGAAGCGCCGTTCGCGGCGGACGATCCGCCCCTGGACCGGGGCCTGGAGAAAGCCGAACAGGAGGCGCAGGTGCAGTCAGCGCTCATGGAGCTCGACGCGGAGAGCCGCGGCATCATCGTGCTGCGCGAGGTCCAGGGCCAGTCCTACCAGGAGCTGGCCGAGGCCCTGGGCGTGCCGGAGGGCACGGTCAAGTCGCGCCTCTGGCGGGCGCGCGAGGCCTTGAAGGCCAAGCTGCTCAGGAAGGTGGCGCCGTGACGAACATGGGACACGAGAAGGAGAACCTTTCCGGCTACCTCGACGGGGTCCTGTCCGACGCCGAGCGGGGCCGCGTCGAGGCGCACCTGAAAGGCTGCGCCGAATGCCGAGCCGGGCTCGAAGAGCTGCGCCAGGTCTCCGCCTTGGTCCGCGGCCTGCCCCAGAAGCCCCTGCCCGCGGGGTTCCTGCGCCGCCTGGAGTCCCGGCGGCGGACGCCGGAGCGCGCCGAGGGCTGGGCTTCCTGGCTGGCGCCGCGCAGCGTGGCCTGGGCGGCCTGCGCCTTCACCGTCATGTTCGTGACCTACAAGACCTGGAACCTGCGCACCCTGCCGGCCGCCGTCTCCGGAGCGGCCTCCGGCCTGAACGCCCCGCCGCCGGCCCCGGCCGCGAGCCGGCCCCTCGAGCTCTTATCGACCGCGGACCTGGTCGCCAAGGCCAAGGAGCAGAAGCGGGAAGAAGGCATCGCGGCCCTGAGCGGCGCAGGCGGCGCCGACGAGGGCGCGGGCGTCTCGGCCGCCGGCCTGGCCGCCCCGGCGGCGCCGAGGGGATTCGGCGGCCGGGCCATCGGCGAAGCCCCCGCGGGCAAGCCCGCCTACAGCAACGAGGCCCTGCAGAAGCACCTCGAGGCCGAGCGCGTGCGCCTGGGCATCCAGCGCATCGTCACCCCCAACTCCGTGGTCCGCGCCCTCAGGGGGGTGGCGCGCGACCTCTCGCCCGCCGCCGGGCAGAGCCTCGACAAGGAGTCCCTCCCGGCCCCGGTGGCCGGCCGGACCACCACCCTCCTGTCCCGGCCGCAGGGCCCGGGCCGCAGCAAGGCTGAAGGCGCTTTGGTGCCGCCCGACGATTTCAGCGGCGGCGCGGCCCCGGTCAAGATGAGGAAGGCGGACGTCCCCCTGCCCGCGGCCGTCCCCGTGGAGACCGGGCGGGTCGTCTACTCCGCGGAGGAGTCGCTCCGGCTCTGGCGCGAGCAAGGCCTGCCCGGCTCGGCTCCGAGCGTGGATTTCTCCAAGGACATGCTCGTGGTGCTCCTGGGACGGGCGCGCATCGAATCCGTGGCCCCGGCCGCCGACCGCATCGTGGTCGGCTTCCGGCCTCTGGATTCAGCGCCGCAGCCGGGACAGCGCTGGCGCGTCGTCCCGCGCAGCGGACTGCCCGTCGTCTTCCAACCGCTGCCATAGCTCCAGGCCGTCGCCAGCGCCCAGCCGCCGGAACTTCCCGGTCCGGGCCAGGCCCGCGACGAACCCGGCCGAGCGGATGGGGTCCAGGAGGACATACTGGGCGGACGGCTCCCGGAAAGTCCCGGACCCGTCGAACTGGGACAGCTCTCCGCGCAAGGCCAGGTGCGGCAGGAGGTCCTCCCGGCCCCGGCCGCGGCTGCCGTCCACGGCCAAAGAAGCGTGGTCCGGGACCTGCCGGACCAAGGCCGCCGCTCCCCGGACGTCACCCCACTTGAAGGGACCGGTATAGAAAGGCGAGAAGGCGAGGCAAGCTCCGCAGAGCAGCACGAAGCCCGCGGCCAGCCGGCCCGGCTTGGACCAGAGGCTCTCCTCGCGGGCGGCCAGGCCCCTGAGCGCGGCGTAGAAGAGGAAGGGCAAGGTCTGCGCCGAGTACTGGGACGCCAGACTGTACTGCGTGCGGTAGTCGGAGAGGAGGTGGTGCAGGCAGGCCCCCAGCACGGGCACCAAAGCCGTCGGCGCGGCCAGGGGCAGCAAGCCCACGCTGCCCAGCAGGGCCGCCAAGGTCAGAAGCACTCCCGGCCGCAGCAGGCGCAGGGGCACGACCCAGGGATGCCAGGCGACGTTGCGGATCATCTCCGCCGCGCTCGCCCCCAGGCTGGCATAGCGGTCGTGGTGCACGGAGACCCGGGTCCCCGCGAAGTGCGGGATGGCCCAGAGGACGATGACCGCGAAAGCCGCGGCGGATGCCGCGGCCAGGGCCCAGCCCCACTTCTTGCCCCGGAACAGCGCGGCGTAGACCCCGAAGCCGGCCAAAGCCAGGGGCACGTCCTCCTTGAGTCCCAGGCAGAGCAGGGCCAAGAGCCCGGACAACCACAGCCGGCCTTGCTCCCAGAAGAGCAGGGCCCAGAGCCCGGCCGGGATGAAGAGCGCTTCGGGATGGAAGTCGAACTCGCTGACCAGGTGCACGTAGGGATTGAGCATGAAGAGGAGCGCCGCGGCCAGCACCGAGGCGTTGCGCCGGCAATTCAGCCGCGCCAGCTCCGTCAGAGGTATCACGGCCAGAGCCAAAGCCAGGCATTGCAGGAGGAGCAGGACCGCCGCGCTGGGCCAGACCTTCAGAGCCAGGGCGCAGAGGGCCAGGACGGGCTCGAAATGGTCCCCCAGGAAGTTCGTGCCCGTCATGGAGTCGAAGAACGGCCGGCCGTGCAGAGTGTTCCAGCAGATGTTCGCGTCCTGGCCCAGGTCGCCGTAGTGGGACTGGAAGGAGGCGTATTGGCAGAGCTTGAGGCTGGCCAGCCAGAGGAAGAAGAGCGCGGCCAAGCGCCAGGACCAGCGCCGCGCATCCAGCGCTTCCAGGCCCTGGGCCGCCTCCGCGCAGGCGCGCCGCCCCGCGGGCGACAGGGCCAGGGCCGCGGCGAGCAGGACGAGCAGGGAGCCCGCGGGGATGCTGAAGGCTCGCCAAGGCAGCCCGGTCCAGGGCATGGCCAAGGCCAGGACCCAGAACAGCCAGAGGCCGACCTTGAGCATGCGTGGCATCAGCCGCATCATTATATCGCTTTCCGCGGCCTTGACACGCCCCGGGCCGCGGGCTATCCTAGCGCAGATGAGCGCCTGGCTCGCTCTCGCCTTGGCCCTGGGCGGCCGCGCCGCGGCCGCGGACGCCGACCTGCAGGACCGGATACTCCTGGCGCGCCGCGCCGTCCTGCCCAAGACCGTCTACATCCACGTCGTGGCGCGCGATTATGACGAAGGCAAGGCCAAGCGCGCCCTGTGGACGGGCAGCGGGGTCATCATCTCGAGCGACGGCTACGTGGCGACCAACGCCCACGTCCTCGAGCAGGCCCAGCGGGTCCGGGTCATGCTCTCGGACAGCCGGGCCTACGAGGGCCGCGTGGTGGGCACCGACCCGGACACGGACCTGGGCCTGCTGCGCCTGGACCTGCCCGCGGGGCAGGGGCCCCTGCCCGCCGCCGCCTTCGCGGAGCCGGGCGCCCTGGCCGCCGGGGACTTCGTCCTGGCCGTGGGCAGCCCGTTCGGCCTGAGCCGCTCGGTCTCCTTCGGGATCGTCAACAACCCGGCCCAGTCCCTGGGCGACGAGGGCCTCTACAACTGGATCCAGACCGACGCGGCCATCAACCCGGGAAACTCCGGCGGCCCCCTGGTGGACCTGGAGGGCCGCGTGGTGGGGATCAACACCCTGGGCATCGGCGGGGCCGGCCTGGGCTTCGCCATACCGTCGGACGTGGCCCAGGACATCCTAGCCCGGCTCAAGAGCGGCGGCCGCGTGGCGCGCAGCAGCCTGGGCCTCTCCCTGCAGGCCCTGCGCGACTTCGACCGCGACTCCTACGCCCCGGGCGAGCGCGGGGTGCTGGTGGTGGGCGCCGAGCCGGGCTCCCCGGCCGCGGCCGCGGGCTTGCGGCCCGGCGACTTCCTGGTCTCCGTGAACGGCCAGGCCCTGGGCGCGCTCTATCCGGAAGACCTGCCGGCCGTCCGCCGCCGGCTCGCGGACCTGCCTGCGGGCCGGCCCGCGGCCCTGGCCGCCCTGCGCGGCGGCCGCCTCCTCGAGCTCACGGCGGTGCCCAAGCCGCGCGCGCCCGCGGCCCCCAGCCAGGAGCAGTTCGACGCCGAGGAGTGGATGCTCACCGCCAAGGCGGTCCGCGAGGACGAGGAGAGCTTGGAGGGCTACCTGCGGCCCGGCGGCTGCTACGTGCTGGGAGTGGCTGAGCGCGGCAACGCGGCGCGCAGCGGGCTGAAGTCCCAGGACATCATCCTGGCCGTGGACGGGACCGCGGTAGGCTCCTTGGCCGAGCTGCGCCAGGCCTATTGGCGCAGCCTGGCCAAGCCGGCGGCCGAACGCCTCATCCTGGTCTCCGTGCTCAGGCACGGCCGGCCCTTCCAGGTCGCCCTGGACTACAGCCACTCCAAGGCCTCCCAGGAGACGCCATGAAGGGCCTGGGCTGCGCCGCCTGGCTCCTCCTGGCCCCGGCGCTGGCCGCGGCGCAGATCCCTGACGATCAGGGGGCCGGGGCAATCCCCGCCCTGCCCGCGGAGCTGCCGAAGGTCCTTTCCGTGCGGTCCCTGTCCGTGCCTCTGCTGGAGCCCATGGTCTACGCGGGATCGGGGACTGCCCGGGCTGCGGGCGCGGTCCCGGTCTCCCAGTCCACGGCTGCGCGGGCGGCCATGGTCGATGAGGCGCGCAAGATCTTCGTGGAGCTCCGCTTCCGCCTGGCGCCCTACGACTCGGCCACAGGCATAGACAAGTCCCGCTACTGGAAGCGCGCGGACGGCTGGGGCCTGGAGGACAAGGCCCAGGACCGCACCGCCATCACGGTCGCGGCGTCGCGCGCTCCGGGGCCGGGGCTGCTGGCCGCGCCCCTCTTCGACTACGACCTGCAGAGGCTCGAGGACCTGACGGCCGTGGACGCGGACGGCAGGCAATACCCGGCCAAGCCCTGGGGCCTGCCCCGCCAGGGCAACGCGGTCTGGTTCCAGGCCGAGGGCTTCAAGTCCGCGCCTTTGCCCGCCTGGCGCGAGGCCAAGGACCTGGGCTCAGGCTTCTGCGCCCGGCTGCGGGAGGACTACGCCCAGGACAGGGAGAAGCCGGACCTGCGGCTGGACCTGAACGCCTGGCAGTCGGAGCGGAAGCCCTGGGCGGCCCAAGGAAGCTCATTCCGACGCAAGCCGGCCGACAGCAGAGAGTCCCAGCCCCGCATCGATGACGAGATCGGCCTGGTCTTCGACTCCAGCGGTACCTGGCGCGGCTGGCTGGCGGACTACGACTCGCCGCGCCCCATCTCGCCCGCGGCCCTGCGCGACGAGGCCGTGGCCTGGGAGGAGTTCCGCGGCCGCTGCCGCGCCGCCGAGGCGCGCGCCCGCCGCGCCCTGCCCTTGATCCACCTGCGCTTCCAACCCGACCCGCAGGAGCCCTACGCCATCCTCCTCTCCGGCAGCGAGGAGCGCAAGCTCAACGAGCGCTTCGACGTGGGCTTCCCCTTGGCCAGCCGCGTGGTGTTCTCCCCGCGCAGCCTTTCCGCGGGCCTGCTCGGCCGCCTGGTCTCCGTGGAGCTGCTCTTGAACGGCAAGGCCAGGCCGGCCCGGCTGGCAGGGGTCCTGCGCCGGGGCGTGGCGGGGTACCTGGTGGTACCGGAGCAGGACCTGGAGTCCTTGGCCGCGGCCCGGGCCCCGGAGGAAGGCGCCTTGGCCTTGGCCGTGGAGCCATACGCCGTGGGCCCGGCCATGCAGGTCTGGGCCTATCCAGACCGGCTGGAGGGGACCGCGGCGGGCTACGACGGGACCTTGCGGCCCAAGCCCCGCTTCCTGCAAGCCGTGGGCGGCCTGCTGGCTGACCTGGACGGCCGGCCTTTCGGCCTGGCCGTCGAGGAGATCCGCCAGGAGAGCGTGGTGGAGGCTGACTCCTGGCACAAGCCCAGCCCTTTGGTCCGGCTGCACCCTCTGGAGGAGCTGGCCCGGGCCTTTGCCGAGCCCGAGACGGTGGTGGACCCGCGTCTCAAGCCCCCGGACACGGCGGGCGGCAAGCGCCGGGCCTGGCTGGGCGCCGGGACCCAGGACATGACCGCGGACCTGGCCAAGCTGCTGGGCGTCTCCGGGCCCACGCGGGGCGGCGCCGTGGGCCAGCTCGTCGCCGAGGTGGAGCCGGGCTCCCCCTCCGCCCGCGCCGGGCTCAAGCCCGGAGACGTGCTGTTGCGCCTGCGCGAGGCGGGCAAGCGCCAGGACGCCTGGCTGCCCGCGGGCGCGCGCTCCACCCTGCCGCCCGCGGCCAACCCCGCGGTGGAGTTCTTCCGCAGGCCCGCCACCGGCCTCGACGACGTCCTCGCCCAGCTGGCGCCCGGGACCTCCGCCCGGCTGACCTACGCGCGCGGCGGCCGGGAGCGCGGCGTCGATCTCGTCCTCCAGGAGAGCCCCCCGGATTTCGAAAGCCCGCGCAAGCTGACCGACCGCGGCACCGGACTCTCGCTGCGGGAGCTCACCCCGGACGTGCGGCGCCTGCTACGCCTCAAGGACGACTTCCAGGGCCTGCTCGTCTACGACGTGGAGCCCGGCAGCCCGGCCCGGGTGGCCGGCCTGCGGCCCTTCGGCCTGCTCGTCGAGGTCGACGGACGCGGCGTCTCCGCCCTGGGGGCCTTCGCGTCCCTGCTGGCCGAGCGCCGCCGCGCGGGCGCCGCGGCGGTCCGGGTGCGCAGCCTCTACCTGGGCCGGCCGCTCTACGCCGACCTGCGCATCGCGCCGGATGCCGCCGCGCCGTAACAAAGGCGACACCACGCGCCGGATCCGGTCTGCTATCCTCAAGAGCGATGACTCCAGCCGAGGCCGCGCGCGCCGACCTGGCGCGGCGCATGGTGCAGGTCGAGAAGATGGCCGCCCTGGGCCGCATGGCCGCGGGCATCGTCCACGAGGTCAACAATCCCCTCAGCGCCATCGTGGGCCTGACCGAGGTCCTCCTGCGCCGTCCCGACATCACCGCGGACTCGCTGGCCACCTTGCTCAAGATCCACGCCGAGGTCCAGCGCATCCAGAGGATCATGGTCGGGATGCTGGGCTTCTCGCGCGGCGCCGCGCCGGCCATGGGTCCGGTGGACATGAGCCGCGTGGCCGATGAGACCCTCTCCCTGGCGGCGCCGGAGTTCAAGATCCGCCGCGTGCAGGCGGTCCTGGAGGCCGCTCCGGGCCTGGCCCTGGCCCGGGGCGATGCCGACGCGCTCAAGCAGGTCCTCTTCAACCTCATGCTCAACGCCGCGCAGGCCATTGACGGCCGCGGCGGGCACGTCTGGCTGAGCCTGGAGGAAGGCGGCGGACGCGTTCAGGTGGAGGCCGCGGACGACGGGCCCGGGGTGCCCCCGGAGATCGCGGACCGCATCTTCGAGCCCTTCTTCACCACCAAGCCCGAGGGCCAAGGCACGGGGCTGGGACTGTTCACCTCGGCCGAGATCGTGCGCCGCCATGGCGGCCGGCTCTGGGTCGCGCCCCGGCCCGGCGGCGGCGCGGTGTTCGGCTTCGACCTGCCCCGGGCCTAGGCCCAAAGGCGGGCGGAGCTTCCCTGAAGTCCTTGGCCCTTGCGGCCTCTGATCTGCGGCTGCAGGCCGCGCGCGGCCTTGGCCTGCTCGGAGCCGGACCTTTTTGTGGGTCCTTCGGCCTAGCGCGCGGCAGCCGAAAGTCCCTGGCCTCGGGGGCCGTTCGGGGTCATGCTTGTGTTGGAGGCAAACCCTATGAGATCCCGCCACCCCGCCTACATCCTCGCCGCAATCCTCCTATTCGGCGCCTGCACTCCGGAAGAGAAAGCCGAGAAGGCGCGGTCAGGCTCCAGCAACAGCGCGCCGGCCGCGGCCAGCGCGACGGCTCCGGTCCAGCAGGACCAGGCCCAATCCGTGGCCAAGAGCGTGCTGCCCGAGACTCCGGCCTCGAGCCCGGTCGCGGCGCAGGAGAAGCTCAAGCAGGACTCCGGCAAGCTGTTCGACAACAACGCCGATGCTCCGGCTGCCGATGATCTGAACAAGCTGGCCGGCCAGGATCCGCCGGCTGTGACTGTGCCGGCTTCCACTTCTACGGACAAGGCCCGGGCCGATGCGAGCTTGACCGCCTCGTCTTCCACGGCGGTGCAGCTCGACGATCCGTCCCGAGGCCCGGCCGCGCCCGAGCTG
>JAQUNT010000080.1 GCA_028717525.1 Elusimicrobiota bacterium | reverse complement strand
GCGCGGACTCCAAGCGCTTCGCGCTCAACCAGCTTCCCGGGACCGTGCGCCGGCAGCCCTCCGCCCGGTCGCGCGCCGCCTTCGACTCCTTCAACCAGGGCCAGGGCGGCCGCTGGAAGATCCGGTTCGACGGCCGCACCGGCATGCCCTCCGCCCTCGTGGAAGGGGCTTCGGCCCCGCATCCGGGGCGGCCGCAGGAGGCCGCGGCCGCGTTCCTGACCGAGCAGCGCGGCCTGCTCGGCGTCGATCCCGCGGTCCTGTCCGTGGAGCGGGTCTCCTCGGGCGGCGGCGACCGCCATGTCCTCTACCGGCAGACCTACCGGGGCCTTCCCGTCGAGTTCTCCCGGGTCAAGGTCCACCTCGACGCGCGCGGCGCGGTGACCGGGGTCCATTCGCGCTACGAGCCGGACCTGGCTCTGGACGTGAGGCCGACCGTCACGGCCGAAGAGGCCGCGGCCGCGGTGCGCCGGGACGCGGGGGTCGCCCCCTCCGGCCGCGGCGCCTTGGTGGTCCTCCCGGACGAGGACACGGGCCGGCCGCGCCTGGCCTGGAAGTTCACCGCGCGGAGCCGGGCCGCGCTCTGGCGCTATTACGTCGACGCGCACTCCGGGGCGGTGCTCTTCCGCTACAACGACCTGCGCTTCGTCTCGGTCTGCCTGAGCACGGGGGACATCTCGGGAGAGGTCTACGACGTGGACCCGATCAAGAGTACTCTGCAGCGGCGGCCCTTCCGCCACCAGAACGTCTACGTGGTCGATGCCAGCACCTTGGCCGCCACCTACAACGATTCCTACTACGGCGACGGCCACTACTGCAGCACCAAGCAGGGCGCCATGTTCACCCAACTGCAGGGTCCCTATGTCAACGTCTCCAACTTCCGCGGCCCCAGCGCCCACTACGACAACGGCGGCGGCCTCTGGTACACGAAGAACACCGCGGTTTCCTCCCCGCACCCCTATCCGAGCAGCGCGACCCTGACCTCCCAGGTGTACGTCACGGACTCCGACCCCACGCACCCCAACCACACCGTGGTCAAGGTCCTGCCGGTCTTCGACCGGTTCGAGGTGGGGACCGTGGGCGGGGCCATCAACGAGGGGGTCGCGGTCACCGACGACGACGAGCTCGCCATCCTGGATCCCGCCGGCAACCCGGTGGGGACTTTCTACGGCGACCGCGGCGCCTTCCGGGGCACGGCCGTGGCCGGCAGCGCCTACCAGCTGCGGCTCCAGTCCAACTCCCAGGACGAGCGGCAGTACGGCTACGACGTGAGCATCTCCAGCTACCTCATCCTGCCCAACCCGAACAGCACCGGCGTGGCCGACCTGGCCTGGAGCACGAACACCACCTACGAGAGCCTGCGCAGCGAGATCAGCCTGTTCTACCACCTCAACGGCATGCACGATTTCTTCGCCGACGGCCCGGCCGGCGGCCTCTACGGGGCCGGCTATGCGCCCGGGGTCAACGGCGGCGCCGCGGCCGACATCAACAGCCGGCCGGTCAACGCCATCGCGCTGATGGGGCCCAGCATCACCGACCCATACTACAATCCCGACTACGACAACCTGAACTTCGGGGACACCTCCCTCAGCGGCACCACGCCTTCCGACGACCAGACCGATGACGCCACGGTCCCGCGCCACGAGTACGTGCACTACGTCCTGGAGAAGATCTGGTCGATCCAGAACTTCGGGCAGGCCGGCGCCATCTCCGAGGCCATGGCCGACTACTTCGCCGCCACCGCCCTCAACGAATCCTCCATCGGCGCCTTCTACAACCGGCCCGAGCCGCCGCTGCGGGAGCTGGACTGCCACGACCCCTCCAAGACCTGGGCCTACGACATGTGCATGCGGCTGTGCGCGGGAACCGCCTGCAACCCCCTGCCGGTCGGCGGCTACCAGGACCACGCTTGGTACGGGGAGATCCACTTGGACAGCGTGTTCGCCAGCCAGGCGCTCTGGGACATCCGCGCCGACCAGATCGCGCGCCTGGGCACGGGGCCGGGCCGGCAATGCTCGGACGGGCTGGTCTTCCAAGCCCTGCAGTTCTTCCCGGAGAGCTTCGAAGAGTTGCTCGATGCGCTCAAGCGGGTGGACAGTCGGGGCTCGGTGGCGTCCTGCGGCGGCACGGTGCAGAACAGCTCGATCATCCCGCGCTTCACGGCGCACGGGCTGCTCCTGAGCTCCAACGAGGAGCACACCGGGTTCGAGAGCGCCTTGGACGTGAGCACCATGAGCTCCGTGACCGGCGCGATCACGCCGGGCGGGCATACCGACTTCTACACCTTCGCAGCGGGGCCGGGCCGCATCACGATCACCATCGCTCTGCCGGAGCACAGCCAGCCCGCCGACGGCTACTACATGGGCTACGGCCTGGCCCTCTTCGACCTCCGCCACAAGATCGTCGCCGAGGTCCCCTCGTCCTTCGCCTACTGCGACGAGAGCGACTGCACCTCGGCGCAACGGACCATGACCTTGCGCTATGACAACGCGTCGGCCGGCCAGTTCTTCCTGCAGGTGGCGGGCGGCTTCAACAGCGGGGTCAATTCCGCGCGGCCCTACACTTTGGCCTTCGAGTATACTCGCGCCGGAGCCCTGAGCGGGAGCGTCAAAGCGGCGGTTTTCGACAGGGATACCCTCGACTTCTCCGTCATCGTGACCACCTGGCCGCAGACGCAGGACTACACCTTCGCCTTTGCCCAGCTGCGCGACCAAGCCAAGAACGTGATTCCCAACTCCGCGAGCAGCGCGACCATCAGCTTCCTGAACGTGGTCCCGGGCTCGGTGAGCAATGCCCTGGGCGCGATCACGGGCCAGGTGCGCCTGAGCACGGGATCCTGCCTGGCCAGCGGCGGCCAGCTCTGGGCCTTCTCGCGCTGCTTCCCGTCCGCGGGCACGGTCTACCTGGAGTTGTTCGGCTACAACGTGACGGGCAGCACGGTCTCATTGGGACTCTCCAACGCGCTCAACCTGACCAGTGCTGGATCCAGCAAGCTCACGGCGTACAACAACATCTTCAACCCGGCACGGGGAGAGAAGGCCACCGTCAAATATGAGGTCGCCAGCGCCGGGCACATCACCATCAAGCTCTACACCCTCAACGGCACGCTGGTGGGCACCCTCTTCGACGGCGACGTTCAGCCGGGCAAGGGCTCCGTGGACTGGTTCGGAACCAACGTCGCGGGCAACCGGGTGGCCAGCGGGATCTATCTCGTGCACATGTCCGGCTCCGGGGGCAGCAAGACCCAGAAGATCGTCGTGGTCAAGTAGACGGCGCCGGCAACGACGACAGGGACTTGGCCGGGGCGGCGGGCTTCAGCGCCGCCCGGAGGGGATGTCCCGAGATCTGGAAGTCCTTGCGCACGGCCTCGCCGGCGAGGTCTCCGTCCTGGATGCGGACGGCCAGGAGCTCCTCGGCGACATGGTCGCGGTGCGCCGCGACTGCGGCCTGGAGCTTGGCGCTGGCCGTGGCCAGGCCCAGCTCCACGCGCTGCGTGACCTCCAGGCCGGCCTCCTTGCGCAGCACCTGCAAATGGCGCACCAGGTCGCGGGCCAGGCCCTCGAGCTCCAGGCCCTCATCGAGCCGTGTGTCGAGGGCCAAGGTGATGTCCCCCTCGGTCACGACCTGGAAGCCCGGCGCCATGCCCTTCTCGCGCGTGAAGATCCCGGGCGGCAGGTCCCCGTCATGACCTGAGACGCGGCAGGGCTGCCCGGCATCGAATCGGGCGACCATGGCGGCCATGTCGGCGACAGAAGCGTTCTCCACGAGCGCCCTGACCTGGCCCAGGTCCCCGCGCAGGACCGGGCCGGCGGCGCGGATGTTGAGCGCGAGCCTGGGCACGTAGAGCGCGTCCGCGTCCGTGATGAACCCGACGACCTTGATGTTCAGCTCGGCCAGCAGTACCGGAAGCTGTTCGCGCAGAGCGGTCGCGGCCTCGTCCGGGCATTTGACCAGGAGCTCGCGCAGGGGCTGGCGGACCCTGACGTCGGCTTTCTCGCGCAGGTGCAGCGCCAGGCTGATGACCTTGCGCACCAGCGCCGTGCGCCCCAGGAGACCGGGGTCGGCCCAATCCGGCCCGGCCATGGGCCAGTCGGAGTGGTGCACGGATTCCGGGGCGCCGGGCAGCAGCGGCCGGACCGCGTTCTGCCAGATCTCCTCGGTGATGAAGGGCACGATGGGCGCCAGGACCCCGGTCACCGTGCGGATGGCCGCGTGCAGGGCTTGGTAGGCCGAGGCCTTGTCGGCCGCGGCGCCGTTCTTCCAGAACCGGCGGCGGTTGGCGCGCACGTACCAGTTGGAGACATCCTCCAGGAACTCGTCGGCCTCGCGCACCACGGCGTTGAGGGCGTAGCCTTCGTAGGCTTTGGTCGCGGCCTCGAGCAGGGCGTGGGTGCGGGCGAGCAGCCAGCGGTCGGGGATGGGGCGCGCCGAGGCCGGGACCTCGGCGGAGAGGTCGGGCTTGTCCACCAAGGCGTAGGTCGCGAAGAAGACGTAGATGTTCCACAGGGAGCAGAGCTTGCGGCCCGCGAGCTCCCCCAAAGTGAAGCCGAAGCGCAGGTCCAGGCCCACGGGATGGCCGCAGTAGAGGTAGCGCATGGAGTCCGCGCCCAGCTTGTCCACCGCCTCGTCGAAGCGGATCATGTAGCCGGTCTTGGAGAACTTGGTCCCCTCCTCTGAGATCATGCGCTCGTAGGCCAGGACCTTCTCATAGGGGGCCCGGTCGCTGATGGTGACGCCCATGAAAAGCATGGAGTAGAACCAGAGCCGGACCTGCTCGCGCATCTCGCAGACCCACTCCGCGGGGAAGTTCCTCTCCCAGTTGGCGCGGTCCGTGAAGTAGCCCAGGGTGGAATAGGGCACGATCCCCGCGTCGAGCCAGCAGTCCCCCACCTCCGCGACCCGGGGCGCGGAGCCGCCGCACTTGGGGCAGCGGATGGCGATGGAGTCGATCCAGGGCTTGTGCAGCTCCGGCAGGGCGTCGACCGCCGCGGGGTCGACGGCCAGGGCCCGCAGCTCCTCGCGCGAGCCCACCACGGTGAGCTCCCCGCAGGAGCAGGAGAAGAAGGGCAGGGGCATGCCCCAGAAGCGCTTGCGCGAGATGCACCAGTCCCCCATGTTCTCGAGCCAGTCGTCCATGCGCTTGCCCATGTGCTCGGGCATCCACTGCACCGCTGACGCGGCCTTCTTGAGGCGCGGCTTGATCTCGGCGGTCTTGATGAACCATTCGTCGACGAGCCGGAAGATGACCTCGTTCTTGCAGCGCCAGCAGACGGGATAGGGATGCGTGTAGAGCTCCCCCCACAGGAGCTTGCCGCTATGCTCCAGGGCCTTGGCCACGTCGTCGGCCACCTCCCCGGCGCTGCGGCCGGTGAGCCAGCCGAAGCCGGGCAGGAACACGCCGTTGTCGTCCACCGGGCTGATCGCGGCGAGGCCCTGCTCCACGCCCAGCTCGTGGTCCTCCCGGCCGCAGCCCGGGGCGATGTGCACGATCCCGGACCCCTCGGTCGCGTCGACCGCAGACCACGGGACGACCTTGTGGTCCACGCCCTTCTGCGCCGCGAGATCCGGGAAGAAGGTCTCGTAGCGCAGGCCCAGGAGCTCCCGGCCCGGGAACATGCGTTCGACCTTGGGTGCGATGGACTTGAGCTTGCCCAGGGCGTCCTTGCAGAGGATAAGACGGTGCGGCCATTTGGGAGAGGAGACTTCGCAGTAGGTCAGCTCCGGGTTGACGGCCGCGGCCGTGTTGGAGGACAGGGTCCAAGGCGTGGTCGTCCAGAGCAGGAGACGGCGCCGGGGATCCTCCTTGAGGGGCAGGTGCACGAAGACCGAGAGATGCTGGAGGTCCTGGTGGGAGCCGGCCATCTCGTGCTCGGAGAGGCTGGTGCCGCAGCGCGGGCACCAGGGCATGGGCAGGGCCTTGCGCGTCAGCCAGCCGTTCTGCTTGCAGAGCTTGAGGAAATGCCAAATGCCGACGATGTTGCCGTCGCTGTGCGTATAATAGGAATCGTCCCAGTCCATCCACTGGCCCAGGCGCACGGACTGCTCGGTCTGGATGCGGGAGAACTTCTCCACCCGTTCGCGGCATTTGCGCGAGAAGCCGTCTATGCCGAAGCGCTCGATGTCGGGCTTGCCCTTGAAGCCGAGCTCCTTCTCCACCTCGACCTCGAGCCAGAGGCCCTGGCAGTCGAAGCCGTTCTGGTAGCGGCAGGAGAACCCGCGCATGGCCTTGTAGCGGATGAAGGCGTCCTTGAGGGTGCGGCCCCAGGCGTGGTGTACGCCCATGGGGTTGTTGGCCGTGATGGGGCCGTCGATGAAGCGGAAGGGCGGCCGGTCCCGACGCAGTTCGCGCAGCCTCTCGAAGCAGCGCCGCTCCTTCCAGAAGGCGAGGATGCGCCGGTCGATCTCGGTGTGGCGCGGCATGGCCGGCGGGGCCGTCATTTTCGGGGTTTCCATAAAAAAAGTGGTGGGCGGACCGAGATTCGAACTCGGCACCTCCGTGTTATCAGCACGGCGCTCTGCCAAATGAGCTATCCGCCCAAGTCCAGCCTGCTGGAACGGCCAGACATTCTACATAATTTCACCGGCCCCGGCCGGGCCATCGGGATTAAAGTGGTATAATGCGAATATGGCCTCGGAGAAGAAATGCATCCTGGTCGTTGACGACGACCCGGACCTGCGCCGGGGCCTGGTGCTCCTCCTGGGCAAGGAGTACGACATCCACGAGGCCTGCGACGGCCCGTCCTGCCTGCGCGCCCTGGCCGAGTCCTGCCCGCACCTCCTCCTGCTCGACGTGGCCATGCCCGGCATGACGGGCATCGAGGTCCTGCGCAGCGCCCGCGCCGGCTGCATCTGCATCCCGGTGCTCATGCTCACCGCGCAGGCCGACCTGGAAATGGCCCGCGAGGCCCTCGAACTGGGGGCCAACGCCTACATCACCAAGCCCTTCGACTTCGGCGAACTGCGCCGGGAGGTCAAGCGGCTGCTGGAAGGACCTTCCCCGCGGCAGAAGGACGACGAGTACCGCCCCTGGCGCGTGACCCCTTGAAAAAGGCGCCGGTCCAAAGACCCAGCTCCGCCTGGGCCCAATAACGGACGGATTCCGGCCGAAGGGCCGTGATGGCTTCCGGGCCCCCTGTATATAATCTTTGTCATGAGCGCGCGCCGCCGCCTCGGCCTCAAGTTCGTGGCTTCCGCTCTGGCCTACCTGCTCAGCGTCCAGTCCGCTTTAGCCGCGGTGCAGAGCCTGCAGGTCCAGGCGGGCGCCCTGCCGGTCGGCGCAGCGGGCGCGGTGGGGTCCTCCCTGCAGGCCTCCCATCTGACTGCGGGCGCCTCTGCGCTCTCCGGCATCTCCTTATCGCCCCTCTCCCGGCCTTCCCTGTCGGCCGTGCCGTCCGTGGCGCCCTCCGGCCTGCTCGTCGCGCCGTCGGCCGCAGGGGATTCCGTCCGGGCGGCGCCGGCGGGACTTCCGATGCCGCCGGCGGCTGCCGGGGCCGCGGTCCCGGTCGCCGAGGCCGTCCGCGCGCTGAGCGAAGGGAAGCTCCAGCCCGCCGCCCAGGCCGCGGACGAGGCCGTGCAGGGCGTCGCGAAGGCTTCATCCGACGATTCCAAGGGCTCCGCCGAGAAGCAGTTCTCGGTCCTTACCGGCGAGAGCCGGGCGCAGGGCGCCTCCGACATCGCCGATCCCGTCCCGGCGGCCGAGCCTTCCGCCGCGAAGGGGCCGAGCCTGGAGCCTCCGGCGCAAAGCCGGACCGAGGCCAAGCCCGCAATCCCCGCTGCTCCGGCTTCCGAGGCCAAGGGCGGCTTCGGGCAGGTCTTCAAGGACCCAGAGCGCAACAGATCCTTCTGGCGCTACGTCCTCGGCAACATCATCTACACTTTCGGCATCGAGATGTACATGGTGGGCCTGCCGTACCTGGTCTCGGCCTTCACCAAGAACAGCCTGCGCGAGAACAACGACCCGCGCGCCGGCAACGCCGAGGTCGTGCAGGCCCTGGTGCGCGAGAACCGCAGCCTGGTGCGCATCGCGCACTGGGCGGCGCAGGCCTTCAGCTATGCGAGCGTCCCGCTCTTCACCAAGAATACCGACGGCAGCCTCAAGTGGCTGCCCCGCTCTTTCTGGATCCGCTCCGCCGTGCTGGGCGGCATCGTGGGCCTCTTCTTCGCCTCCGGGGTCTTGAGCTTATCGGGTGTCCTCTACACCTTGCTGGCCTTCATCGCGGTGCAGTCCTTCTTCCAGGG
>JAQUNT010000079.1 GCA_028717525.1 Elusimicrobiota bacterium | reverse complement strand
TATGGGGGCCGGGCTGCTGCAGCGCACTCCCGCCGCATTCCATTTCTATCAGTCCGGGCAGTTCCTGCTCTGCCTGCTGCTGACCTTGCTGCCCACCTTGTTCATGGGGCTGAGCCTGCCCTTGGCCGCGGCCGCGGCCGGGCGCAGACTGCCCCGGCTGGCGTCCCAGGTGGGGGGCGTGTTCGGGCTCAACTGCCTGGGCGGCGCGGCCGGCGCCGCGGCGGCCGGGCTGTGGCTCCTGCCGGCCCTGGGCTTGGAGCGCCTGATCCTGGCCGTGGCCGCGGTCAACCTGGTCCTGGCCGCGGCCTTGCTGGCCGCCTTGGCGGGCCGCGGCCTGCGGCTCGCGGCGCTGGGGGCCGCTGCCGGATCCGCGGGGGTGCTCGTCTACGCATGGGCGGCGCCGGGCTGGGACCGGCTGGTTCTGGCCGCGGGCGAGTTCCGCTGGCAGGACTCCTATGAGCCCGTGAGCTACCAAGCCTACCGGGACCGGTTCAAGAAGGAGGCCCTGCTCTTCTGCAAGGATGACAGCGACGCCACCATCACGGTCTCCCGCGAAGAGGGGAGCCTCGTCCTCAAGACCAACGGAAAGACGGACGCCTCCACGGTCTCCGACCTCAACACCGAGGTGCTTCTGGCCCAGCTTCCGCTGGCTTTGCGGCCGCAGGCGCAGGACGTCCTCGTGGTCGGCCTGGGCAGCGGCATCACGGCGGGCTCCGCCCTGACGCACCCGATCCGCAGCCTGGACCTGGTGGAGATATCCCGGGGCGTGGTCGAGGCGGAGGGCTTCTTCCAGGGCCACAACGGCAGGCCCCTGCAGGACCCGCGACTGGCCCTGCACGTGGAAGACGCCGCCACCTTCCTCAGGGCCGCCCCGCGCCGCTACGACCTGATCGTCAGCGAGCCCTCCAACCCCTGGATCGCGGGGGTGGGCGATCTCTTCTCCGCGGACTTCTATCTCGAGGCCCGGCGGCACCTGGCCCCGGGCGGACTCATGGCCCAGTGGGTGCACCTCTACGAGATGAGCGACGAGACCTTGCGGCTCATCCTGCGCACCTTCTGCTCGCAGTTCGAGCGGGTCGAGCTCTGGGAGATTCCGCCCTCGCGCACCGACGTCCTGCTCATCGGCTCCGCGGGTCCGGCGGAGCCGGACTTCCAGGCCATGGAGACCCGCCTGCGCCGGCCCGCCGTGGCCCGCGACCTGGCCCGCCTGGGCATCGGCCGGCTGACGACCCTGCTCTCCCTGCAGGCCGCGGGCGACGGCGCGGTGCGCGCCGCGGCCGGCGCCGGCCGGATCAACGAGGAGCAGTTCCCCATCCTGGAGTACGCGGCCCCCAAGGACCTGTTCCTGGGCGGCGGCGTGGACTTGCTCTCCTCCTGGGACGAGCGGCCGCGCCGGCCCGGGCCGCAGCCCCTGGAGCTGAGCCGCTACCTCGCAAAGCGCGGCCGGGACCTGTCCGCGGACGAGTTCCAGGAGCTCTCCGAGTTCCAGCGCAAGTCCGGCGGCGACGCGGCGCGACTCCTCCTCGCGGAATGGGAGCGGCGCTATCCGGCGGACCCCCGGCCGCTCTGGTCCTCGGCGCAGCTGAGCTCGGCGGCGGGGGACCAGGCCGGGGCCCTGGCCCTGCTGGAGCGCTACCTGCTCCTGCGGCCGGACGACGCGCAGGCCCTGGACCAGGCCGCCCGCATCGAGCTCGAGCTGCATCTGCAGAGCCGGTCCTTCCTCACGGCCGACGCGCCGCAGCGGGCCCTGGCGCGCCTGCGCCGTTTGGCCGCCGCGACGCGGGGGGCGCGCCAGGCCCAGGTCCTGCTGCGGCTGGCCGAGGTGTACGCCAACACCGGCAGCCTGGCCGAAGCGGAGGGCTTCATCGCGCGGGCGGCGCAGGCCGCGGCGGGCCAGGCGGCGGCGCCCGCTCCGGACTCCATCTGGGTCGCGGGCGCGCGCATGGCGCTGGACCGGGGGGACCGCCGCGCCGCGCGCTCCTGCCTGGAGAAGGCCCTCAGGCTCAACCCGCGCAACGCCCAGGCCCGGGCCCTGCTGCCGAGCGTCCCCTAGCCGGACTTTGCTAGAATCTCGTCGTGAAAAGGGGCCGCTTCGTGGTGCTGGAAGGCCCGGACAAGTGCGGCAAGTCCACCCAGGCCAGGCTCCTGGCGCAGCGCCTGCGCCGGCGCGGGGTCCGCTTCATCCATACCCGCGAGCCCGGCGGCACTCCCTCGGCCGAGGCCATCCGCGCGGTCCTGCTCGACCCCCGGCACCAGGTGGATCCCCTGGCCGAGCTCCTGCTCTACGAGGCGTCCCGCGCCCAGCACACGCGCGAGAAGATCCAGCCCGCCCTGGCGCGCGGGACCTGGGTGCTCTGCGAGCGCTACAGCCTGGCCACCATGGCCTACCAGGGCTGCGCGCGCGGCCTGTCTTTGCCCATGATCCGGACCCTCGACCGCATCGCCACGGGGGGCCTGCGGCCGGACCTGACCATCGTCCTGGACATCCCGGAGTCCGAGTTCGCCTCCCGGGACCGCTCGCGCCGGCTCGACCGCCTGGAGCGCGAGTCCGCGGCCTTCCGCCGCCGGGTGCGCGAGGGCTACCGCCGCCTGGCCCGCGGCGGGCGCGGCTGCGTCCTGGTCAACGGCCGCCGGCCGCTCGACGAGGTGCACGCGGACATCGCGCGCCGGGTGGAGAGGCTGGCGCGATGACTTTCGGCCAGGTCCAGGGCCAGGCCCGCGCGGAGAGGGTCCTCTCCGGGATGCTGGAGAGCGGCCGCATCCCCTCGGCCGTGGTCTTCTTCGGCCTGGAGGGCGTCGGCAAGTCGCTGCTGGCCGTGGAGTTCGCCAAGACCCTGCTCTGCAGGTCCCGCGGCGGGCAGGAGCCCGCCTGCGGGCTCTGCCCCGACTGCCTCAACGCGGACCGCCGCATCCACCCCGACCTGGCCGTGGTCAACGCCCAGTACCAGGCCGCGCTGCTGGAGGCCGAAGCGGCCAAGCAGAAGTCCCTGCGCGTGGACACCATCCGGCACCTGCGCCGGGACATGGAGATGCGCTCCCTGACCGGCAACTGGAAGATCGCCGTGGTCGAGGAGGCCCATACCTTGGAGACCGAGGCGGCCAACGCGCTGCTCAAGATCCTGGAGGAGCCCAACGAGAAGACCCTCTGGATCCTGGTGACCTCCCAGCGCGAGCGCATGCCGCGCACGGTCCTGTCGCGCTGCTTCAGCGTGGCCTTCGCCCCCCTGCCTGCGGAGGTGGTGGCCGCCATCCTGCAGCGCCGGGGCGTGGCGCCGGAGCGGGCCGCGGCCGCGGCCGCGCTCTGCGAAGGCTCGGCCGGCCGGGCCCTGGAGCTGGCCGCAGGCGAGTACCCGCAGGCCTTCCACGCGGGCCCGCTGGCCGCATTCCAGGCGGCCGACCGCCTGCCCCGCGAGAGCTACCTGGCCCGCTCCGAGGCGGAGGCCGCGCTCTTCGCCGCGGCCCAGGACCTGCGCCTCAAGCACCTGCAGGGCGCCCTGCCCTTCGCCCGGGTCGAACGCCCCCTGCGCGAGCTGCAGCGCCTGCGCCAGGCCCTGCGCAGCAACGCCGACCCCCGGGTGGTCCTGACCTTGGCCGGCCTCGCCGTCCAGGACGCCTGCCGCGCCCCCGGCTCCCCGCTCTGATGAAGAAATACTACCTCACGACGCCGCTCTACTACGTCAACGCCGCCCCCCACATCGGCCACGCCTACACCACGGTGGCGGCCGACGTGCTGGCCCGCTTCCACCGGGCCAACAACCGCCCGGTGCAATTCCTGACCGGCACGGACGAGCACGGCTCCAAGATCGAGGAGGCCGCGGCCGCGGCCCGGCTGGGGGTCAAGGAGTTCACGGACCGCAACTCCGCGGCTTTCCGCGAGCTCTGGACGCACCTCGACATCCGCTACGACGACTTCATCCGCACCACGGAGCCGCGCCACGAGAGCCGGGTCCAGGAGTGCTTCCGGAAGCTCCAGGAGTCCGGCGACGTCTACAAGGGGCGCTACCGCGGCTTCTACTGCGTCTCGGACGAGACCTACTGGACCGAGACCGACGCGCCGCCGGACGAGAAGGGCCGGCGCCTCTGCCCCAACGCCGAGTGCCGCAAGCCCCTGCAGGAGGTGGAGGAGGAGAGCTACTTCTTCAAGCTCTCCAAGTACCAGCAGCCCCTGCTCGACCACTACCGGAAGAACCCGGGCTTCCTCATGCCCAGCCACCGCGCCAACGAGATCCTGCGCTTCGTGGAGGGCGGCCTGCAGGACACGGCCATCTCGCGCACCAAGGTCAAGTGGGGCATCCCGGTGCCCGGCGACGCGGAGCACACCATCTACGTCTGGTTCGACGCCCTGCTCAACTACCTCACCGCGGCGCAGAGCACCGGCGCGCCGGGCGACTTCTGGCCCGCGGACGTGCACATCGTGGGCAAGGAGATCTACCGCTTCCACTCCGTGACCTGGCCGGCCATGCTCATGGCCCTGGGCCAGCCCCTGCCCAAGAGCGTCTTCGCCCACGGCTGGTGGACCGTGGACGGGGCGAAGATGTCCAAGTCCGCGGGCAACTTCGTGGACCCGCGCGAGATCACGCGCGAGTACGGGGTGGACGCCTTCCGCTACTTCCTCCTGCGCGAGATGCCGTTCGGCAACGACGGCAACTTCTCGCTGGAATCCTTCCGCAAGCGCTACAACGCGGAGCTGGCCAACGACCTGGGCAACCTGGTCAGCCGGGTGGAGCAGATGGTGGACAGCTACCTGGGCGGGGCCATGCCCGGCCGCGCCGACGACGCCAAGCCCTCGCTGGCCAAGGAGCTCGCGGCCAAGGGGGCGGAGATCGACGCGCGCATGGAGGCCCTGGATTTCAGCGGGGCGCTGGGCCTGATGTGGGAGTGCATCGGCCGGCTCAACACGCACGTCAACGAGAAGGCCCCTTGGAAGCTGGTCAAGACCGACAAGGCCGCGACCCAGGAGGTGCTCTTCGACCTGGTCCGCAGCCTGCGCATCGTGGCCGGCTGGATCGAGCCCTTCATGCCCCAGACCGCGGCCAAGATGCACGCCCAGCTCGGCGTGCGCCAGTTCCCGGCGCCGCTCTCAGCCGAGCATGTGCTCGCCGGGGAATCGGCGAACACGGGCAAGATCCTTAAAGCCCCGCCCCTCTTCCCCCGCAAATAAATCCGGGGACACAAGACCTATTTCCGGGAATTAAGTCTTGTGTCCCCGGATTCGGGGTCAGCCCATCGAGCGGGTCACGTCTTCCGGCGGCTTGGGGCCCAGGCGCAGGAGCCGGCGCAGCAGGCGGACTGCGGTCCCGACCGGTCCCGTCAAAGTGTAGGCGAAGAAGACCACGAAGGCCGCGGTCTGCGGGTAGGCGCAGACCACCGCGGCGATGACGACCATGACGAAGATGAGCTTGGCCGAGCGCAGGCGCAGCATGGGCAGCTGCTTGAAGGCTGGGTAGGGGATGGTGGAGACCATCAGGAAGGCGGCGCCCACCACCATGAGCGGGGCCAGGCCGTAGAGCGAGGGGATCTGGGCCATGAGGAAGTCCCAGGTGCGCGCGGGCCGGCCCTCCTCGATGATCTGGTAGAGCAGGACGAAGCTGGCCAGGAAGCCCGCGGCGCCCGGGATGGGCAGGCCGGTGAAATAGGTCTTGCTGCCGCCCGAGTCGTGGGCCACGGCGTTGAAGCGGGCCAGGCGCAGGGCGCCGCAGAGCGCGAAGAGGAAGGCCATGGGGTAGCCCCAGCCCCCGTAGTCCTTGAGGATGAAGGCGTACATCATGTAGCCAGGCGCCACCCCGAAGGTCAGGAAGTCCGAGAGGGAATCGAACTCGACTCCGAAGGCGGAGTCGCCGTGCACCAGGCGGGCCACGCGGCCGTCCAGGGCGTCGAAGGCCATGCCCAGCATGACGGCGGTGGCCGAGGCGCTGAACTCGCCGCGGTAGGCGGAGAGCAGGGCGTAGAAGCCGCAGGCCATGTTGCCCACGGTGAAGATGGAGGGGGCCAGGACCTGCCCGCCGCGCTTGATGCTCAGTCTGTCCATTCCGCTATCGGCGTCACGCCTGCGACGACCCGGTCCCCGATGGACACCAGGAGCCGGGTGCGCAGGGGCAAGGTCACGGCGACCTGGGAGCCGTAATGGATCATGCCGTAGCGCTCGCCGGCGGCGACGCGGTCGCCCTCGCCTTTCCAGCATTCGATGCGCCGGGCGATGATGCCCGCGATCTGTTCGACGACCACGGACCCGTCATGCCCATCGGGGACCAGGCGCAGGACGCAGCGCTCGTTGGCGCGGGCCGCGGGCTGCATGGCGGCGCGGAAGCCGCCCTTGATGTATTCGGCCTCGGCCACGGCGGCGGCGCAGGGCGCGCGCTGCAGGTGCACGTCGAAGATAGAAAGGAAGATGCGGACCGTGACCTCGTTGCCCTCGCCCTCCGAGTCCATGGAGAGCACGCGCCCGTCTCCGGGGGAGTAGATCTTGCGCTGGTCCTGGGGTAAAGGCCGCTCCGGGTCCCGGAAGAAGTAGACGGCGAAGGCGGCCCAGGCCAGGCCGACCGCGGCCACGACCTGGCCGCCCGGGCGCAGCTCCGGCCAGCGGCAGATGAGCAGCCCGGCCGCGGCGCCGACCAGGCAGCGGAAGATCACGGACCAGCCGGCCTTGGCGATGCGCATCAACTCTCCTCAAACCCTGGGCAGGGCGGGACTCGAACCCGCATGGCCTTGCGGCCGACGGATTTTAAGTCCGTTGCGTCTGCCAGTTCCGCCACCTGCCCTTGGCTTGAAGATTCAAGCATTTTTTCAGGACGCGGGCCTGCCCATGAGCTGGACCACGACCTCCCTCCGCCTGGGCTTGTTGTCGAACTCGGCGGCCACCACCTGCTGCCAGGTCCCCAGCAGGAGCCGGCCTCCCTCGAACGGGATGGCCAGGGACTGGCCCTGCAGGGCGGCGCGCAGATGGCTGAAGCCGTTGGCGTCGCCCCAGGTCTGGTCGTGGGCGTAAGAGCGGTCCGAGGGGGCCAGGCGCTCGTAGAGCTCCTTCATGTCCCGGATGAGCCCGGGCTCGTACTCGAAGGTGACGATGCCCAAAGTCGAGCCCACGCCGAAGACCGTCAGGCTGCCCTCCTGGAGCTTGGTCCGGGCCAGCAGCTTGGCCAGCTCGGCCGTGAGGTCCACCAGGTCGCCCGCTCCCTTGGTCGAGAAGCGCAGGCGCTCGGTGCGGATCTGCACGCCCTTCTCGGCCATGGCTCAGCGCCGCAGGGTGAGCCTGGGCAGGCCGGAGAGGATCAGGATGGCGGCGCCCACCACGGTGCCGGTGACCGGGAAGGGGACGCCGGCCGCCAGGCCGCCCAGGAACGCCTTGAGATAGGCGCGCTGGGCGTCGTCCCCGTCTCGGCGCTGGATGCGGGCCACGGCCCAGAAGGTGACGCCGAAGGCGATGAGGCTGAGGACGGGGGTGAAGACGAGGTGGGTGGGCAGGTCCACGCCGAAGCTGAGCCAATCCACGCAGAGGATGGCCAGGCCGCTGAAGGGATGGAAGAAGGTGCGCTTGCGCTCCTCGGCCGGGCGGGCCGAAGGCGGGGGACCGCTGACGATCTCGGCGGGCTTCTCAACGGGGCCCTGCTCTTCGGCCATGGGTGTAGTCTAGCTGATTTTCGGGCCGCCCCGGCTGTATTGTGTTAGAATCGAGAGGACATGCGCCGCCTCGCGGTCCTGCTCCTGCTGTCAACGCTCTGGCCCGTCTCCGGCCGCGGCGCGGACCTCAAGAAAGTGACCTTGCTGCCCAACTGGAGTCCGGGCGCGGAGTTCTCCGGCTACTACGCGGCCCTGGAGAAGGGCTTCTACCGGGACCACGGCATCGACGCGCGCATCCTGCGCGGCGGGCCGGACCGGCCCGCCTCCGAGAGCCTCAAGGCCGGGAAGGTCGACGCGGTCGTGCTCTGGCTCTCCCGGGCCCTCGAACTGCGCGCGCAAGGCACGGAGCTGGTCAACCTGGCCCAGGTCTCCCAGCGCTCGGCCTTGATGCTGGTGGCCAAGAAGTCGAGCGGTATCCGCGCGCCCAAGGATTTCGACGGCCGGAAGGTCGGGGTCTGGAAGGAGTTCGAGCTCCAGCCCAAGGCTTTCTTCCGGAAGTCCGGAGTGCGGCCGCTCATCGTGCCCCAGTCCTATTCCATCAACCTGTTCCTGCGCGGCGGGGTGGACGCGGCCACGGTCATGTGGTACAACGAGTACCACAGGCTCATCGAGGCCGGCCTCGACCCCGACGAGCTGACCCCGTTCTTCTTCCACGAGTACGACCTCAACTTCCCGGAAGACGGGCTCTACGTGCTCAA
>JAQUNT010000078.1 GCA_028717525.1 Elusimicrobiota bacterium | reverse complement strand
CTTCTTCGCCATGGATCCCCCTCGGCCGCACCGCGCCGCCCATCGAGTCACGGCCTGGATGGTTTTGACCGCATGCTGGCGGTCGCCGGCATTATACATAAACAGGCCCTAACGAAGTATAATGTAGCCTCTGGAGGAAACACCATGTCCGCTGAGATAAAAAGCCTATTCGAAGAACTCGCAACCCTCAAAGCGGACCTCTACGGGAAGGACTTCCTGCTGACCTGGGAGAAGAGCGACGCGCAGATCCGCGCCGTGCTGGCGATCGCGGAACTCCTCAAGGCCATCCACGCCGAGAACATCCCGCTCGACATGTTCAAGACCGGCCTCGCCGTCTCGAACTTCCGGGACAATTCGACCCGGACCCGGTTCTCCTTCGCCTCGGCCTGCAACCTGCTGGGCCTGGCCGTGCAGGACCTCGACGAGGGCAAGAGCCAGATCGCCCACGGAGAGACCGTGCGCGAGACGGCCAACATGATCTCGTTTTTGACCGAGGCCGTCGGCATCCGCGACGACATGTTCATCGGCAAGGGCCACACCTACATGAAGGAAGTAGCCGAGGCCCTCGACGACGGGCACCAGCAGGGCGTGCTCAACCAGCGCCCCGCCGTGGTCAACCTGCAGTGCGACCTGGACCACCCGACCCAGAGCATGTCCGACCTGCTCTTCATCAAGAACCACTTCGGCGGCTTCGACCAGCTCAAGGGCAAGAAGATCGCCATGACCTGGGCCTACTCCCCCAGCTACGGCAAGCCCCTCTCGGTGCCGCAGGGCGTCATCTGCCTGATGACCCGCTTCGGGATGAACGTGGAGCTCGCCTACCCGGAAGGCTACGACCTGCTGCCCGACACGATCGCGGTGGCCAAGAAGCACGCCCAGAAGTCCGGCGGCTCGTTCAAAGTCTCCAACAGCATGGAGAGCGCCTTCCAGGACGCCGACATCGTCTACCCGAAGAGCTGGGCTCCGTTCAAGGTGATGGAGCGCCGCACCGCGCTGCTCGAGAAGAACGACCACGCGGGCCTCAAGGAGCTCGAGAAGGAGTGCCTGGCCCAGAACTCCAAGTTCAAGGGCTGGGAGTGCAACGACAAGATGATGAAGCTGACCAAGGGCGGCGAGGCCGTGTACATGCACTGCCTGCCCGCCGACATCACCGACGTCAGCTGCAAGGCCGGCGAGGTCTCCGCGAAGGTGTTCGAAGCCGCGCGCATCGGCACTTACAAGGAAGCCGGCTATAAGCCCTTCGTCATCGCGGCCATGATCGCCGCCTGCACGAAGAAGAACCCCGCCCAGGTGATCGAGGCGCTCTACAAGTCAGGGCTCAAGCGCGTGCTGTAATCCCTAAGGCGCCAGGAAGCGCGGCAGGGCCGCGTAGAAGACCACGGCCTTGAGCAGGTGCTCCACGGGCATGAACTCGTCGACCGTGTGCGCGTAGACCTCGTTCGCGGGCCCGAAGCCGATGGTGGGGATGCCCAGCCGGCCCGCGCAGGCCACGCCGTTGGTGGAGAACACCCACTTATCCACCTTGGGCTCGGCCTGCAAGGCGATGCGGCCGGCCTTGACCCCGGCCTGCACCAGCTTGTGGCTCTCGGGCAGCACCCAGGTCGGGTAGTACTTCTCCTGCCCGACCTTCAGGCCCGTCCAGGCCACCGCGTCGTAGTGCAGGATCTCGACCTTGCCCTTGTGCTTGCGCACGCTGGGAAGCCTCTGGATCTGGGAGACGGCGAGCTTCGCGGTCTCGCCGGCGGTGAGGCGCCGGTCGAGGTAGATGGTGCATTCGTCGGGCACGGCGTTGAGGGACGGGGTCTGGCACTCGATCTTGGTCACGGCCACGGTGCCCTTGCCCAGGAATCTGTCTTTCTTGAGACGCGCGTTCAGGGCGGTGATCTCCTTGGCGATGTCGGCCATGTGGACCACCGCGTTGATCCCGCGCTCGGGAGCCGAGGCGTGGCAGGAGCGGCCCTTGGTCACCACCTTGATCTCCATGCGGCCGCGGTGGCCGCGGTAGACCGCGAGGTTCGTGGGCTCGGTGATGACCACGTAATCCGGCTTATAGCCTTCCTTCTTTATGAGATGCAGCAGCGGCAGGCCGTCGCAGTCCTCCTCCATGCAGGAGCCCACGACCCAGAGGGTGAAATCGCCCAGCAGGCCCAGCTCCTTGAGCATCTTGCCCGCGTAGACCATGGGCACCATGGAGAGCTTCTGGTCCGTGGCACCGCGCCCGTAGATCTTGCCGCCCGCGAACTTGCCCTGGAACGGGTCCCACTTCCAGGCTTTGCGGTCGCCGATGCCCACGGTGTCGATGTGCGCGTCGAGCATGATCTTGGTCTTGCCGCTGCCGATGCGGCCGATGATGTTGCCCATGCGGTCGACCTTGACCGCGTCGAAGCCGGTTTTGCGCATCTCCTTCTTGATGCGGGCCACGAGCTTGCCTTCCTGGCAGGAGAAGCTGGGGATGGAGACGATGTCCCGGGCGAAGCGGACCATGTCCTTTTCATACTTCTTCGCGGTCTTGTGCAGCAGGGCGGTATCGGTCATTAGGAATCTCCTTTGGTGCCTGGCTTTCACGATTTTACGAAATTCGCGCCATTTTTGGTGCCTGGCTTTTACGATTTCACGAATCCCTCGAGGAAGGGAACAAAACAGCGCCTGGCTCGTATATATGGTATGGGGAGACCGCCGCGCGTCCATGTCGAGGGAGGCATATATCATGCCATGACCAGAGGCGACGGCGGCCGCTTGCTGTTCGATGATGCCGACGATTATGGCTTCATGCTTGGCCTCCTGGCTCGAGCCAAAGAGCGATTCGGCTTCCGGCTCTACGCCTACTGCCTTATGCCCAATCATCTGCACCTGTTGATCCAGGTCGCCGCGGCATCAGCCTCGGTGATCATGCACTGGCTTCAATCAGTCTATGCCCGGAGCTACAATCGCCGCAGAGAGCGCTGGGGACATGTCTTTCAAGACCGTTTCCATGCCCGCAGGTGTCGGGATGACCGCTATATGCTGGCCCTCCTACGATATATCCACTGCAATCCTGTGCGGGCGGGCTTGGCCGCATCAGCCAGCCAGTGGCCTTGGAGCGGACATGCCGGCCTCGCCGGATTGCGCCGTGACCCTTTGCTCGATCCGGGATTCCCCTTGTCGCTGTTCTCCAAGGACATGCGGGACGCGGCGCGTCTCTATCATGAGTTCGTCCAAGGGAGCGCCAGCGCAGGCCTTGATGCCGCTCCCGAGTCAGCCTATCTCCAAGGACCTGAGGATTGCGAAGCATGGTCCCCGCCCCCAACGTCTGACAATCCGGCGCCTGCAGTCGAGGAGGATTGGCGCATGGTCGCCGTGCAGATTGCGGCCAGCAGCAGACTGAGCGTCGATGAAATCCTGGGCCCGGGCCGGACGAGGACGATCTCCCACTGCCGGCGACTCCTCATCCGGAGACTGGTTTGCGGCGGCCGCAGGCCAGCGCATGTCGCCTCCTTGCTGGGCTGCTCGCCATCGCTGGTCACCAAAGCCTGCCGGACCCCTTAGCGGGCCATCTTCGCGGTTATGACGCTCAGCCCCTCAATAAAATCGTAAAATCGTAAAAGCCAGGCACCAAAAGGAGAGTCGATGAAAAGGACCGCGCTCATGACCGAGGTCGGCCGCAACTGGGACGAGTTCCACTCCACGGACGTCTCGCGGAAGCTCCCCTTCTTCTCGCGCGAGGGCCGGCTCTACGACTGCCTCTTCTCCCAGCAGTTCGACCGGGCCCTGCTCAACCACCTCTTCGCCGTGGCCGACCGCCTGCGCTCGGTCACCCAGGCCAAGGCCGGGGCCGACGCCGTGGCCCGGCTGCTGGCCCACAAGCGCGCCATGCTCTACTTCGTCCAGCCCTCCACGCGCACCTTCCTCTCCTTCCTCAACGCCTGCCACATCCTGGGCCTCAAGACCTCCGAGATCCGCGACACCTCCACCTCCTCGGAGATGAAGGGCGAGTCCCCGGAGGACACGGTGCGCACCTTCTCCAGCTACGTGGACCTCATCATCATGCGCCACCCCACCCCGGGCTTCGTGGAGAAGACGGCCTGGTTCATGAACCGCGTCAAGCGGCCGGTGCCGGTCATCAACGGCGGCTCGGGCAAGGACCAGCACCCCACCCAGGCCCTGCTCGACGTCTACACCTTGCACCGCAGCCTGCCCGGCGGCCCGGAAGGCAAGACTTTGGTCATGGTCGGCGACCTCAAGCGCGGCCGCACCGTGCGTTCGCTCTCCTACCTCATGAAGAACTACCCGGGGGTCAAGCTGGTCTTCGTCTCCCCGCCCCAGCTGCGCATGGAGGCCGACATCCTCGACTTCCTCAAGCGCCACGGCATCCCCTACCGGGAGACCGACGACTTCGCCTCGGTCATGCCCGAGGCCGACGCCATCTACATGACCCGCATCCAGGACGAGCACGACGTCGCCGGGGAATCAAAGTCCTTGGACCTGAGCCGCTTCCACTTCCGCGCCGAGCACCTCAAGGTCATCAAGCCCACGACCATCATCATGCATCCCCTGCCCCGCCGCCACGAGATCGCGCCCGCGGTGGACGAGGACGAGCGGGCCGTGTTCTGGCGCCAGGAGCGCAACGGCATGTGGGCCCGGGCGGCGCTGATCTCCTACATCTTCGGCGTGGACGACCAGATAAGGATGGCGTAGGGGCCCTCTGGACTTCCCGGCCTAGGACCCGGCCCGGCAGCCGGCCCCCCTTTCCCTAGGCCATCTGTCTGCCCCGGACTGCCCTCGAAGACCTAAATCCTCCGCAGCCGGCATAAGTAGAATTGGGATACCATATTGAAGCTCTGGAGGATTGCAATGCCTTGGCGTCACCTTCCCCTGTTCAAGAGCATCTTGTCCGTGGCCTTGTCCGCCGCTTTGGTCGCCCTCTCCCCGGGCTTCGCCGCCTATGAAGCCGCGGCCGCCCAGATGACCTCCGCCGCCGGCGTGGCCGGACGCACCGCGGTGGCCCCTGTCACCACCCTGGGCAGCATCGCCATCGGCTCCGGCCTCAACACCTCCTTGGCCCCGGCGCAGGACCTGCGCCTCTCCGGCTCGCTGTCCGTCGGACTGGCTCCGGCCGTGAAGGTCGGCCTGACCGGCGCTTTGGTTTCTCCCGTCAGCCAGATACCGTCCTTGGCCGCGCCCCTCCAATCTGCCGAGGCCCGGAACTCCTGGCTCCCCTCTTTGACCAGGACTCCTGCCCCTGAGGCGGTGCCGGTCGCGCAGAAGATCACCGGCCTCTCCCAGCAGGTCGACTCCACGTTGAAGTCGGCCGGAAACATCTCCCAAGCCGGCGCCGAGGCCGCCAACGGCGTCGGGACCAAGATCGAATCCATCATGACCGGCGCTCCGGCCGCCTCCTGGTCCGACGGCGGCTTCGTGGCCGCGGCGGAGTCCATGGGCGACCTGTCCCCCGGGACCCAGTTGGCCCGGCCCGCGGGCGAAGAGATTTCTCTGGCCGCGCAGGCTTATTATGGAAAGAGCGAGACCAAGGTGGTCAGCGGCATCCCCGAGATGAAGGACCAGAACCCCGGCCCCAGGAAGAACAGCCCCTTCTGGCCTCGGGTCGCGGCCTCAGGCCTGGCCCTGCTGCCCGCGGCGCTGCTGGGCTGGCCTCTGCTGGCCGGCGGCTCGCTGCTGGCCGGCGGAGCCGTGATCCTGGCCAGCGTCCTGCTCGCGGTCCTGCCCTTCGTGGGCGACCAGACCCCCAAGGCGGTCCGGGTCCTGCCCGGCGCCGCGCTCCTCGGCCTGGGAGCGCTCTCCATAGCCTTCGGCGCCTACGGCATCGGCACGCTCGCGGCTTTGGGCGGCTGGGGCCTGATCCGTTACGGCAAGTCCCCCCTCGAGGGCAACAGCTACGACGACGGCAAGTCCCTCTCCGCTTTCTTCGGCGGCCTGGGCGCCATCACCGGCGCCGGGCTGGCCTTGCTCTCCCCGGCCGGCTGGCTGGCCGCCGGCCTGGGCATCCTGTCCTATCCCTTCGCGGCTCTGCTGCTCATGCATCTGCCTTCCTGGGTCGGCTACGGCATGACCTCGGCCTTCAGCAACGTCTACGAGAGCATCCGCGGCCTGGACCGGGTCGAGTCCTCATTGCGGCGCGACACGAACGCCTACGAACGCCTGCTGGCCTATACCAAGGCCCAGATCAAGGCGTCCTTGTGGAACGCGGTGTGGCTGGCCGGCATCTGGGTGCCGGTCTGGCTCTCCCAGCTCGTGCAGTGGGCCTTGTCGGTCGCCGGCGGGGTGGTGGTGGGCGCGACCCAGGCCCCGGTCATGTTCCTCTGGGGCGCGGCGCACGAGCTCAAGGCCGATTCCAAGCCGACCAAGTTCCTCGCGGCCTGGGCGCGCTTCATGTTCGACAACGTGCAGGGCGCCAAGAAGTCGCTCTTCAACCGCGTCGAGGCGCCGCTGCTGACTTACGCCAACTCCCGCAACAAGCTGGTCAGCCTGCCGGCGATCTTGGCCGTCCGCCTCCTGCAATGGGGCTGGCTGGCCTACGCGGTGGTCGGCACGCCGGTCCTGGGCGCCATCGGCTTCTTCCGCGCCTTCGGCAAGATGTCCGAGCCCTACGACGAGGCCAAGCACAACCCGCGCCGCATGCGCGTAGGCAGCGACGACCGGCCCGGCACCGAGCCCGGCCCCGAGGATCCGGAGCAGCCGGGGACGCCCGGCGCGAGCAACCTGATGCCTCGCCTCATAGCCACGGGCCTGGCGCTCCTGCCCGTGTATTTCTTCGGCCTGCCTCTGCTGGCCGCGGCCGGCCCGCTCGTGGGCGGCGTGTATCTGGCCGCGACCTTGAGCCTGGCCGCTTTGCCGTTCGTGCCGGCCAAGACCCCGAAGCTGGTGCGCCAGATTCCGGGCGCGCTGCTGGCCGTCATGGGCTTGGGCATGCTCTATCTGATGCCTGTCGTGCCGATGGGCCTGGCGGGCCTGCTCGCCTTGGCCAAGACCAACGCGTTCTGGACGGCGGCCCTCGCCGCCGTCGGAGGCTGGGGCTTGTCGCGGTACCTGGGGAAGGCCCTGGCCGAGGGCAAGTCCACCTATTCCGTGGACGACCCGGAATACATCGGCGCCTTCTTCGCCGCGGTGGCCGCGGCCTCGGGCGTGGGCGTCGTGATGAGCGGCGCGGCCGGACTTCTGCCCTTGGCCGTGAGCGTGCTGGCGTACCTGACCAGCCCGCTTCTGCTCATGCACCTGCCGCGCTGGGTGTTCCACGGCTTCGCCTCCGTCTTCGAGGGGCTCTGGACGAGCTTCAAGGACTCCTACCGCTTCGTCAACCTCTGGGACCGGGAAACCGACTTCCAGAAGAACCTGAGCCATCACGCCCGTTACTGGCTGGACAAGAGCGTGTGGAACGGCTCCTGGCTCTCCGTCATATGGGTCCCCATGGGGCTGATGATGCTGGCCGACCTGGCGGTGAGCGCGGCCTTGGGCCTGGTCTGGGGCCTGGTGCGCGCGCCCTTCGCGTACGCCTCCGGCGCGCTCCATGAGAACTACCGAGATTCCGCGGCGGCCCGGTTCTTCGACGGGCTCCTGGAGACCTGGAGCGACCTGCTGGTGGGCAAGACCGCGCGGGAGTACTTCGTCAAGCAGCGCGCGGCGGCCTTCATCAAGGGCGCCAGCGAGAAGACCGGAGTCAGCGGCCGGCCCACCGTGGCCGCGGCCTTCAACTTCCTCATGCTGCGCATCGGCCAGCTGTTCTTCCTGGCGGTGCAGTTGGCCCTGGGCACGCCGGTGATGTTCCTGGTGGGCCTGGGCCGCGGCATCCACGACGCGGTCAAGGGCGGCCAGGCGAAGGCTTGAGCTAGCGCGCGATCCGGAAGCCCAGCCCGCGCAGGCGGGCGCCGCCGCCGTTGCCGCAGCTGCGGGCCGCGGCCGCGCGAGGGGATTCGCGCGCATAAGTTAAGAAAGTTAACCCGTGGCACCATAGCTTCCATAGCTTTTTTTTGTATCATCCAAGGATGAAACGCACGAAATCCGCGGCTGCGGCCGCCTTCGAATACCAGCCTCTTTTCCAGCCGGGCCAGGACCGGACCAAGTACCGCCTGCTGACCAAGGAGGGAGTCAGCGTTTCCAGGTTCGAGGGCAAGCCCATCCTCAAGGTGGAGCCCAAAGCCCTGGCTTTGCTGTCCAAGGAGGCCCTGCGCGACATCCAGTTCCTCCTGCGCCCGGCGCACCAGCGCCAGGTGGCGGCCATCCTCAAGGACCCGGAAGCCTCGGCCAACGACAAGTTCGTGGCCCTCACCATGCTGGAGAACTCGGTCATCTCCGCCAGATTCGAGCTCCCCTTCTGCCAGGACACGGGCAC
>JAQUNT010000077.1 GCA_028717525.1 Elusimicrobiota bacterium | reverse complement strand
GAAGGTCTTGCCCGGCAGCTCCTTGAGGCCCGAGAGGTCGATGCCCTTCTCGGCCAGCATGTGCCGGTGCTCCTTGGGGAAGTCCTTGCCGATGACCCCCACCACCGTCACGCGCGCGAAGTGCCGGGCGGCCAGGGAGAAGTAGACCGCGGAGCCGCCCAGGGCCTCCTGGCTCTCCCCCCAGAGCGTGCGTACGGAATCGAGCGCGACCGAGCCGACCACCACGATGGAATCCATGCCTTTCCGCTCCGGAGAGGCTACCCGCCCCGCGTCAAGTGCCGCTCTCCCGCTGTTCCAGGAACGACTTGACCTCGACCTGGGAGCTGACTTGGCGCAGGAAGTAGTTGATGAGCTCGAGCGCGCGCACCTGCTGGGCCTGGCCCGCGACGGACTGCTTGCGCTGCTCGGCGTAGCGCCGCTTGAACTCCGCGGCCGTGAGCTTGGCAGCCTCGGGGTACTTGCCGCGCTGCGCCCAGGCCTTCTGGAAGTCCGTCTCCGCCGCGGCGCGGTCCTTGGCGTAGGCCGCGTCCAGTTCGCCGGGGGTGAGCTTGGCGGCCTGGAAGACGACCTGCTTGAGGCGGCTGGCGATCAGGCTGCGCCGCCGCATCGTCTCGTAGCCCTGGGGCGTGTCGCGGAAGACCCCGCGCACCACGCGGAAATAGGATTCGGGGCTGAACTCCCCCCCGGCCTGGAAGGCGGGCGTGCTGCGGATGTCGTGCGCCAGCTCGGAGTCCGTGACCGTGATCCCCATATCCGCGGCCTTGACCAGGAGCATCTCGTCGACGATCATGTCGCGCAGGATATTGACCTTGATCTCCTTGACCGCCTCGTCCGAGACCTCCCCGTTGCGGTTGCGCAGGGCGTCGACATACTGGTCCACGCGGGAGCGGTAGCCCTGGTAGGGGATCTTCACGGAGCCCACCGAAGCCACGGCCTCCGTCATGTCATTGCTGGTGAAAAGGTAGCCGCCCAGGCCCACGAAGGTGCCGATGAGGAACACCGCGACGGTCGCGATGAACAGGGGCCGGCGGTAGCGGTTCAAGAAGGATATCATGCTGACCTCTCTGCTTCAGCCGGCGCGGCCGCGGGCGCCGCCTCGGCGCGCATGGCGCAGGTGCCTTCGAAGATGGCCCCGTCCTCGATGCGCAGGTTGGGTGTGCGGATGTTGCCGGTCAGGCGCGCCGCCGCCAGGATCTCCACGGTCCGGGAGGCCACCACGTCGCCCTCGAGCTCGCCGGCCACCGAGACCGTCTCCGCGGCGACGTTGCCCTTCACCCGGCCCTTCTTGCCGATCTCGACGGAGACGGCGTCCGTGATGTCGCCCTCCACGGCGCCCTCCACGCGCAAAGAGCCCTTGGCCGCGAGCTGGCCGTGGACGTAGGCTTCCTCGCCGATCAAGGTCATGGACTCGTTGCCGTCGAACCGGCCCAGCTTCTTGGAGTCGAACATGGCCTCAGCGCCCCGCGGCCTGGGCGAAACCCAGGAGGTCCTCGGCGGAGCGGACCTTGAGATAGACCATGGGGTTGGCGGGGACGCCGTTGCGCCGGATCTCGTAGTGCAGGTGCGCGCCGGTGGAGCGGCCGGTGGTGCCCATGTAGCCGATGACCTGGCCGCGGCCCACGCGGTCGCCGGTCTTGACCAAGGACTTGGAGGTATGGGCGTAGACCGTGGAGATGCCGTAGCCGTGGTCGACGACGATGAGCTGGCCGTAGCCGGTCGACCAGCCCGCGAAGCGCACGGTCCCGTTGGCCGTGACGCGGATCAAGGTGTCGGGCCGGTCGGCGATGTCCACGCCGGGATGGAACTCGCCGCCGCCTTCCTCGGAGCGCTGCACCGGCGAGAGGCGGTAGCCGAAGAGGGAGGTGATCTGACCCGAGGTCGGCCACATGGAAGGCGTGGCGCGCAGCAGGCTGCGCTGGTTGCCGATGTACCAGGCGATCTCCTGGAAGCTGGCCAGGCGGTGCAGGGACTCCTGGCGCAAGGCCTCGATCTGGCGGTGCCAGTCGGTCTGCCGGACGCTGGCCGGGTCGATGGCCAGCAGGCGGCGCAGGCTGATGCGGTCCGCGGCCGTCGGGCCTCCCACCGCGTTGTTGTTCCCGAGGAGATCCTCGCGGCGCGAGAGGCTCAGGAGGACCCGCATCTGGCGGTCCGTGGCCTGGGCCACGTCGAGGGTGCCGCGCGCCTTCTCCATCTCGGCGGCGACATAGCCCATCTTGGCCAGCATCACGCGGTTGTCGGCCTTGGTGATCCAGTAGTCGACGTGGCGGCCGCAGATGAAGCCGGCCCAGATGGTGACGCCGGACCAGAGGGCGAGGCAGAACAGGCCGAAAGCGGTGGAGCACTGCCAGCGCCAGGGCCGGAAAGCGGCGGCCGGGATCACCATGACGGTGATCCTATGGCCCAGCCACTCCTTGATGGTCCTGCGTAGGTTCACGGAAATCGCCGATTTGACGCCAGATGTTATAACAGAAGCGCGTCCTCCTGTCAATGAATAATCCATTCCCACCCCTTGACACGAGGAAAGCGGCGGTCTACACTTAGGGCATGATGTCCGGAATGCGGATTCTCCAGCTCTTGGCTGTGCTTTTCGCGCTCAGGCTCCCCGCCTGGGCTGTGGAAGCCAAGACCGCGGTCATCGAGAAGAGCGCGGCCGTGCCGACCGGCAACCCGCTCTCCGGAGGCGCCGGCCAAAGCGTCCAGTTGAACTCCGGGATGACCGCGCCCGGCCTTCTCGCTCCTTTCGGAGCTCCGGTGGGTTCGCCCAAGGTGGAGCAGACCAAGACCTCGGTCTCCCCCCTGCCCCTGACCCCCGCAAAGGGCGCCCCGGCCGCCTCCGCAGTCACGGAGCCTCCCGCTCTGCCCAAGTCCGGGCTGGTCTCCCCCGCGCCCTCGCAGACGCAGGCTCTGACCCCCGCGTCGCAGGCGGCGCCTGAGGGCTCCGGGGCCGCGCTCTCGGCTCCCGGGGAGGATGTCGAAGCCGGCCCGGTCCAAGGACCCGAGCAGGAGCGAGGCCCGCCCGGCCCGGCGCTCATCGAGCGCGCCAAGGCCACGGCCGCGAGCCTCACAGGCCAGACCGCCGCGGAGACCCCCAGCCCGGATGTCCTGGCCGCGCGGCGCTACATCCGGGGTATCATGGGGTCCCGCGTACCGACCCAGGCCGAGACCGAGGTCCTGCTGCAGGATTTCCTGGATCTGCGGGGCATCGACTCGGGCTCTGCGCGCGGCCAAGCCGTCCGCCAAGTCCTACTGGCTTCCAAACTCCAGGCCGAAGCCGCGGCCGTGGCGACGTTGGCACCGAAGTACAAGGCCGTGGGACCCGCCATCCTGGCCGCGGCCAAGGAATACGGCGTGACTCCCGCCCATGCGGTGCAGGCGGTGGAGAAGCGCGGCCTGGGCGGACTGCTGGCCGGCGCCGCGTCCAAGGACCAGGCCGGCCGCATCCTCGACTCGGTGCTGGCGCGGGATCGCTTCGACCGGTTCCTGGCGCGCTACCCGAAGAACCGGCAGGGCGATCTGATGCGCGACGTGGCCAGCAACATCCTGGTCCGCTCGGGCAAGTCCATCGAGGAGGTCTCCCGCGACGGGGTCTTCGTCTACGCGGACTTCTACGGCCGCACCCTCACCGAGGCCAGCGTGGGCCGCGACCCGGACCCGCAGACGCCCAACGTCCTGTTCTACGTGCGCTTCGAGGATGAGAAGTGGCGCATCGACGTGTACCGCCAGAACCGGGGCCGGGGCTTCCCGGGCGGCTCGGACGCCTCGTACGTGGAAGCCTTCCAGCAGTGGCTCATCTCCGGCGGCGTTCCCCGTTCGGACTTCCTCTCCCGCTGAATTCGGGGACCCAATACTTTTCTCCGGGAATTAAGTATTGTGTCCCGGAATTCCCCCGGAATTCCCTCGCGTCCAACGGCTTTTAGTATAATCGACCATTCCTATGACCAACAGCGAGCGACTCAGACGGCAATACCTCGATTTCTTCAAGAGCCGCGGCCATGCGGTCTGCGCCTCCACCCCCCTCATCCCGCAGGGCGACCCGACCTTGATGTTCAACTCGGCCGGCATGGTCCCTTTCAAGCCGTACTTCCTGGGCCTTAAGAAGGACCTGTCCCGCGCCGCGAGCTGCCAGAAATGCTTCCGGACCACGGACATCGACCGGGTGGGCCAGACCTTGCGGCACCTGACCTTCTTCGAGATGCTGGGCAATTTCTCATTCGGCGACTACTTCAAGGCCGAGGCCATCCCCTGGGCCTGGGAGCTCTTGACCAAGGACCTTAGCATCGACGCGAAGCTCCTGCATCCCACGGTCTTCAAGGACGACGCGGAGGCGGCCGCGCTCTGGGCCAAGCTGGACCTCAAGAACCCGGTGGGCCGACTGGGCGAGGACACCAACTTCTGGGCCATGGGCCCGACCGGGCCCTGCGGACCCTGCTCCGAGATCTACTTCGACCGGGGGCCCCAGTTCGCCTGCTCCAGCCCCTCCTGCGCGCCGGGCTGCGACTGCGACCGCTACATCGAGGTCTGGAACCTGGTCTTCACCCAGTTCGACCGGCAGGGCGACGGCAGCCTCAAGCCCCTGCCGCGCAAGAATATAGACACGGGCATGGGCTTCGAACGCCTGGCCTTCGTGGTGCAGGGCCAGGCCTCCCCCTTCGACACGGACCTCTTCACCCCCATCGTGGACAGAGCCGCGGGCATCCTGGGAGTCGAGCCGGGGCGCTCGCCTGAGACGGCTCTGGCCTTCCGCGTGATCTCGGACCACGCGCGCGCCGCGACCATGCTGATGAGCGAGGGCGTCATCCCCTCGAACGTCGAGCGCGGCTACGTCCTGCGCCGGCTCATCCGGCGCGCGGTGCGCTACGGGCAACTGCTGGGCTGCCAGGAGCCGTTCCTCCACAAGCTGGTGCCCGCGGTGCTGGAGATCTTCAAGGGCACCTATCCGGACATCGTGCCGGCCGAGTCCCAGGTCGTCAGCGGCCTGAAGATGGAAGAGAGCCGCTTCATCGAGACCTTGGCCGCGGGCGAGCGCGAGCTCAAGGCCATCCTGGCGGATACCTCCGGGACCTTGCCCGGGGCGCAGGCCTTCAAGCTCTACGACACCTTCGGTTTCCCGCTGGAACTGACCAAAGAGATCTGCCTGCAGCGCGGCCTCAAGGTCGACGAGGAGGGCTTCGCCAAGGCCAAGGAAGAAGCGGCCGAGGTGGCGCGCGCCTCCTGGAAAGGCTCCGGGGAGAAGGATTTCTTGACGGAAGGGCATACCGCTGAAGAAACGAAATTCGTCGGGTATGAGACGCTGGAATCTCCGGCGATCGTCCTCTCCCACATCATCCGCGGCGACAGCGGAAGTCTGACCTTGTCCCAGACCCCCTTCTACGCCGAGAGCGGCGGCCAGATCGGAGACACGGGACTGCTCTTGAGCGAAGATCAGAAGACGGTCCTGGCGGAAGTCATCGACACGCAGAAGCGCGGGAACGCCGTCATCCACATTCTAAGGGGCGTTGCGCAGAGACTAGAGCCTGGGATGAAGGTCGTGGCCAAGGTGGACGCCGCGCGCCGCCGGCGCATCGCCCCGCACCACACGGGCACACACCTGCTCAACCAGGCCCTGCGCATGGTCCTGGGCGCGGGGGTCCGCCAAGCGGGCTCCTACGTGGACGACAAGCGCCTGCGCTTCGATTTCACCCACCCCAAGGCGGTGACCCCGGAAGAGATCCATCGCATCGAGGGCATCGTGCACGAGGAGATCCGCAAGTCCCTTCCGGTGGAGACCAAGGAGATGCCTCCCGCCGAGGCGCGCGAGCACGGCGCCATCACCTTGCTGGGCGAGGACTACGGGACCAAGGCGCGGGCCGTGCTGGTGGGCCCCCAGGGCTGGCAGGAGCCGCACGACCGCTTCAGCCTGGAGCTCTGCGGCGGCACGCACGTTTCCAACACCTCGGAGATCGAGGCCTTCAAGATCGTGAAGGAGGCGTCGGTGGCCGCGGGCATCCGGCGCATCGAGGCGGTGGCCGGGCCGGCGGCCAGCGAGTGGGTGGTCAAGAAGGCGGAGGCGCACAAGGCCCTGCTGGCCGGTCTGGTGGCCAAGCAGGACGGCCTGCTCAAGGAGCTGCGCGCCCTGGGCGCCCAGGCCGAGCCCTGCGCGATGCGCGAGGAGGCGGCCCTGCGGGCGCACCTCAAGCACCTGGAGCATCTGCTCACGGGCGCCAAGGCCAAGAAGCTCTCCGGAACCACCGAAGGGCGCAAGGTGCTGGAGGCCAAGGGCATCAAGCTCTGCGTGCAGCAGCTTCCCGGCGCGGATCCCAAGTCCTTGCGCGGGATATCGGACCAGCTAAAATCCGAGTTGGGCTCCGGGGCCGTGTTCCTGGCCGCGCCGCACGCCGGCAAGATCTCATTCGTGCTGGCGGCCACGCCGGACCTGGCCGGCAAGGGCTTCGACGCGGGGTCCCTGGCCAAAAGGTTCGCGGCCGCGCACGGCGGCTCCGCCGGAGGACGGGCGGACTTCGCCCAGGGCGGCCTGCCCGAGGCGGACTGGGACGGCCTGGTCAAGAGCCTTGCGGGGCTGTTCTAAGGCGGGAGGGATCATGAAGAGCATGAGCTGGCTGCTGGCCGCCGCGGTTCTGGCCGTGGGCGCCCATGCGCAGGAGCCGGGCCCTGAACGCATCGCATTCCCGGACCAGCTGCTCAAGGTCTACGACATCAGCTTGGCCGCCAGCGCGGCGCTTCCCGGCGGCGGCAAGGTCCTGGTCCTGGGCTTTACGGCCAAGGACCTTCTGGGCCAGAGCGCGCCTCTCTCCTATCTGGCGGTCTACAAGCTCGGCGACTCGGGGGCGGATTTGCTCTACCGCTTCGCGCCGAAGGCTCCGGAGTCCACCGGCTATCCGCGCCAGCTGGTCCTGGAGCAGTGCCGGGTGGCGTCTTTAAACGGCAAGGGCCTGGCTTTGGTCACGTCCTGGGGGGAGACGGGGGCGAGCTATTTCGGCACGCATCCCGTCGTCATCGTGTACGCGGACGGGAGATTCCGGGCCCAAGACCTTTACCCGGGGAAGCTGGCCGAGAACCGCCGCATCCGAGGGATATCCTGGACCAGGCCGGATTTCCAGGCCGAGAACTTCTTCGACGCGTCAGAATCGGTGAAGACCATCCTGGCCCAAAGCGTGGCCTTGGGCAGCGACGGCAAGGTGGAGCTCAGGTTCTACGCGGACGAGAGGGCGCACGCGGCCCGGCACCGCTTCGCGACCTTCCGCCTCACCGTTCCCTGAAGGCGCCTGACTCCAGGAACCTCCGGCAGAGATCGAAGGTGTCCTTGCTGTTCATGAGCCAGGTATGGGTATGATGCACGATGACGAAATCCTTCATGCCCGGGAGCTTGGTCGCTTCCACCTCCAGGACCCCGTCGTTGGGCTTCGCGAAAGTCAGCTTCTGGCCCTTGTCGCCGGCGATGACGCCGAACTCCACGGGCGGCACGGGCAGGGTCTTGTAGAACCCGTCCTGGGCGATCTGCTGGCCGCTGTCTCCGGAGAGCCAGCGATAGAGCCGGTTCTCTTGCAGGAGCCTGGCCAACTGGGCCGGACGGTTGGGCGGCGCCAGCATCACGATGCGCCCGAGCCCGGGCCTGAGGCTCCTGCGCAGGGCGCTGCGGATGACGATGTTGCCCAGGGAGTGGCCGACGAGGTGATAGTGGGCGGTGCGCACCTTCTTGGCGAGGAAGACCGACATGGCCGTGGAGATCTCGTCGAGCGTGGAGCCCTTCTGGCTGTAGGGGAAGCTGAGGGTCTGGTAGCCGGCGCTCTGGAAGCGCATGGCGAGGATGGCCATGGAGACGCGCGTGCGCCCCATGCCGTGCAGGAAGACGATGGTCTCCCGCTCGCCCGCGCCGCGCGCCGGCAAAGCGGCGCAGAGCGATATCAGCGCGACGAGGGCGGGCGCCAGGAGTCTGCTCCGGAGGCGTTCTGCTGTGGTCATGGTCGGGGGTCCTCATCTCGCGTGCCGGCGGAGGACGCCAGCACTTCGAATACGAAGCCGGCGCCGTCCTCGTCGAGGATCCGGTAGCGCCGGTCGCGGCCCACCAGGCCGCGGAAGGCCGCGGACCGCTGGGAGCACAGCCCATAGCGCACCTTCAGGCGCTGGCGCAGGGCCCGGTGGACCTCGTCCGGGGGCAGGGACAGGTTGGCCGTGCCGTGCCAGAGGCGCCAGAGCTCCGGGTCCCAGTAGTACATGAACACCGGGTCCATCATGACGATGTAGCGGTGCTGGTCGTTGAAGTAGAACAGCTCCGGCGTCTCGTCCCAATCGCAGGTGTAGATGAGCTCTCCCGGCGGGGCCTTGGCGTCCAAGGTGCGAG
>JAQUNT010000076.1 GCA_028717525.1 Elusimicrobiota bacterium | reverse complement strand
GATCAAGGCGCGCAAGCACCTTTCGGTCAACTTCTTCCCCTTCGAGACGCCCAACATCCTCTTCACCAGCCCCGACGGCAAGGTGGAGGTCTTCGTGCGCCTGGTCAAGCAGACGCGCTTCGCCTGCATCCTGGCCGAGCACTTGAGCGCCAGCGTCGACCCCGTGCGTCTCTACCGCGAAGTCGCGCAGATGCTCTACAACAGCCGCGTCATCTACATCGAGGTGATCAACGACGCGGCCGACGTGCTGGGCACGGAATGCATCCTGCAGGCGGGCTTCGCGCCCTGCGGCTACATGCCCTGCCTCAAGGAAGCCGAGGATAAGCGCCGAGACTACGCGGTCTTCGCGCGTTCCTATGAGTACTTCACCTACCCGAGGCTGAAGGTCAACTCGCTCTATCTGGACTACCTGCGCGAGTACTGCAAGGCCCGGGCCATCATGTCCGCGCGCGTCGCGTAGAAGGTCGGCGGCCGGGGCGGAGTCCCGGGCTCAGGGGATGACGAAGAGGTGGAGTGCGTCGGTGCCGGTGTCGCTGCCCTCGGCCGAGAAGGCGCAGGAGTTCCTGACCACCCAGGGGTACTTCATCAGGCTGCCCTGACGGCTACTTGAGGCGGGGCGCGCAGCTGACGCCTCCCACCCCGAAAAAGTTGGTCGCGACGTTCCGGCCGCTGCGGCGGTAGGCTCCCACCAGGGCCATGAGCGGGTCGACGGGGTGCAGGAAGTATCTGTGCCGCTTCTCGCCCTTCTTGCCCTTGGCCTCGGTGCGGATGAGCAAGGAGAACTCGCACATGAGGTCATGCTCGGTGCAGCGGGTCGTGTCCATGAGCCAGGACTCCTCGTCCTCGGAGATCTCCTCGTAGCGCGCCATGCGCAGGACCTTGATCTCCATCCCTTCGGCTTCCTTGATCGTGGAGCAGTCCTCCTCCGGCATGCGCACGATGCCCTTCTTCTTGCCCTCCGCGATGTGCCTGAGGGCGTAGAGCTCGAGCCTCTTGGCCAGGTAGCGCTGGCGCAGCGCAGCGGGCAGGGCCGCGGGTTCTACGGCCAGGAATTTCGGGATGTGCTCGGCCGGCAGCTGCTCCGTGGGCAGCTTCAGGAAGGCCTTGACCATCTCCAAGGTGTCGTCGTCCAAGGCGGGGCCCTGAGCGAGTCCCAGGACGGCCGGCCCGGCCAGCAGCACGATCAGCGACAGGATCCTGAGCATGGCAGCCACCTACCCCAGGCGGACCATCTCGCGGGACGGGTCCTGGGCGAAATGGAACAGCATGAGGGCGTCGCGCAGATGGCGGGTCAGCAGGAAGTTCTGGCGCACGTGCTCGCGTCCGTTCTCCCCCAGCCGCCGGGCGAAGTCCGGCTCGCTGAGCAGCTGCTTGAGCCAATAGGCGGCGCCGTCCACCGAGTGCACGAGCACGCCGGAGAACTTGTGCGTGATCTGCAGGGGGATGCCGCCCGCCGCGCCGGCGATCACGGGCTTGCCCTTCCAGAGCGCCTCGGTCACGGTCAGGCCGAAGCCTTCCCGCAGCGACTTCTGCATGATGACCGCGGAGGCGCGCTGGATGGCGTTGATCTCCAGGTGGCTGGTGGGGGGCAGGCAGAGGACCAGGATGTCCGGGTCGCCCGCGGCCTGCTGCCTGACCTCCTGGAGGACCTGCGCCCCCTCCGGGTCGTCGTCCGCGGTCCCTCCGACCAGCAGGAGCCTGGCGTCCACGTGGGCCCGGGCTTTCTGGAACGCCGCGATGACGCCCAGGGGGTCCTTGAGCCGGTCGAAGCGCGAGACCTGAGTCACCAAGGGCTTGTCCGCAGGTATGTGGAGCCGGTCCAGGATGGCGGCGATCTGCTCCGGCTCGAGCTCCCGGTTCTTGTCGCTGAGCGGGTCGATGGAGGGCGGGATCATGATCTGCGGGATGGCCAGCTTCTGCGCGAAGGAGGGGGCGGAGACCGCGCAGGCGTCGTACTGCTCGACGTAGGGCTTCAGGAACTCCCAGACCGACGGGCTGGGCCGGGACAGGTCGATGTGACAGCGCCACAGCCAGCGGTTCTTGAGCGCCTGCCGCTTCTTGACCAGCGCCGCGGGCTGCGGGTCGTGGATGAACACGATGTCCGAGCCCAGGTCCATCTGCGCCAGGTTCTGGTCCAAAGTGTCCTCGTAGACCTGGTAGTCCCTCGGGGACACCTCCTGCGCGTCGCCGTGCAGGGCGTTGTGGAACTTCTTGGTGACCGCGTAGAAGTCCTCGCCGCCCTTGACGACCTCCCACCGGGTCGGGATCTCCAATTCGTGCAGCAAGGGGACCATCCGGCTGAGTATTTCTGCGACGCCGCCGCCCACGGCCGTGGAGTTGACGTGCAGGACCGAGCGGCCGCGCAGGGGCCGGGCCAGGAGATAGAGCTCCTCCAAAGTGTCCGCGCCGACCAGGGCGCGGTACTCCTCAAGGCGCGGCATGGGAGCCCTCCTTCAGCCGCCAGTCGATGAAGCCCAGGATCCTGCCGCGCAATCCTTCCAGGGTGTGGGTATAGGGGTCTAGATTAGCCACCTGCTCCGAGAGCCGCGTCTCGCCCAGCTGGGTCTTGAACCAGTAGGAGAAGTCGTTGATCCCCAAGGGAGGCCGAAGCCGGGCCTCGAAGATATGCAGGTAGAGGCTGGAGATGCTGACCTTCCGGAGGCCTTCCGAGAATCCCTTCAGGTCCCAGGCTTCGTGCTCGGTGAGCAAGGAGAACCTGATGGCGCGCATGAAATGGAATTCCTTGCCTGTGGGGACAGGCCTGGAGTCGCAGCCGTTCCTGAGGCGCTCTTCTATGGAGGCGATGAGAGCTTGGCGCAGCTCCTCCAAGGAGTTGAAGCGGACCGTGTCTATCGCGGCCAGGCGCTCTCCGAATTCCTCGTCGTTGAGGATCTCGGTGACCCAATAAGCGAAATCATTGGGCGGCTCAGGGACCAGGTGCTGATGCTGCTGCAGGAAGCGGTGCGTGTGATGGTAGATGACGGATTCCGGCACCGCGCGCAGATGCTCCAGGAGTTCCCGGAGGTCCGCGGCCTTGGCGCCGGTCAGGACCGTCAGGCTCAGGCGGCTGCAGAAGCGGAAGGGCTCGGCGGCTCTAGCGGGCATCCTGGATGTCCCGGAACAGGTCCCGGATGCGCTCGGTGAGCTCGTCGAAGAGCCGCTTGTAGAGGACCATGGGGCCGTCCAGCGGGTCGGGCAGGTCCCAGGCGACGCGGCGCCGGGCCGGGACCGGCGCCGCGGCATCTTCGCAGCTGATGTCCACCACGCAGTCCCAGTCCCGGCGCGCCAGAACGGCGAAGCCCTGCGGCTTGCGCCGGCGCATGCGCAGGCCGTGGAGCCTGAGGATGGCGACGGCCTTGGGGTCGACCCGCTCCGTGGGGTGAGAGCCCGCGCTGTCGATGACCCAGGAGCCGGGCGCGGCCTGGCGGCCTATGGCCTCGGCGATCTGGCTGCGGCAGGCGTTGTGGCGGCAGACGAACAGGATCGCGGGCATGTCAGGCCGCCTCCACCGGGGTCTTGGGCTCCCGGCGGATCTGGCTCAGCTCGGTGATGAGATTGCCGGCCCAGCGGTAGATGTTGTTCTCGCGGACCGTCTCCCGCATCCTCTTCATGCGGGCGGAGCGCTCCTCGGGGGCCATCTCCAGGGCGAAACGGATGGCCTCGGCGGTCTGCTCGATGTCGTAGGGGTTGACGATCAAGGCGTCGCGCAGCTCCCGGGAGGCCCCGGCGAAGCGGCTGAGGATCAGCACGCCGTCGTTGTCCTCGCGGGAGGCGACGAACTCCTTGGCCACCAGGTTCATGCCGTCGTGCAAGGAGGTGACCATGCAGAGGTCCGCATTCCGGTAGAAGGGCAGGATCTCGCGATGGCTGTGGTGGTTCTTCAGGTACACCACCGGCTTCCAGTCCCGGGCCTTGAACTTCCAGTTGATGCGCTCCACCTCCGCGTCCACCTCGGCCAGGAAATCGTGGTAGCGCTTGATGTGGGTGCGGCTGGGCGCGCCGATCTGCGCGAAGCTGAACTGGCCCTGGTACTCGGGATACTTCTCCAGCAGCCGCTCGATGGCGCGCAGGCGCTCCAGCACGCCCTTGGTGTAGTCCATGCGCTCCACGCCCACGCCGAGGAACCGGGCCTTGGTCCCCAGGTCCTTGAGCAAAGCGGCCCGGTCCATGACCGGCGCCTCGTCGGGGAGGATGTCCTGGAATGCGCGGGGGAAGGCCACGCTGATGGGGAAGGGCTTGACCATGGTGGAATGGCCCTCCTTGGTCACGGAGAAGCGCTCCCAGTCGAGCCGGGATTCCATGACCCGGTCCACCGTGTCCAGGAAGTTGTTGCAGTGGAACTGGGTGTGGAAGCCGACGAGGTCCGCGCCCAGCATGCCGTAGAGCAGCTCCTTCTGCCAGGGACAGATCCCGAAGGCCTCCGGGTTGGGCCAAGGGATGTGCCAGAACACCGCGATGCGGGCGTCCGGCCGCTTCTTTTTGAGCAGCCTGGGCAGGAGGGCGAAGTGGTAGTCCTGGATGAGGACGCAGGGCTCCTCCACACCCGCGATCTCCTCCAGCGCGGCCTCGGCGAACCTCTGGTTGGCCTTCTGGTAATGCGCCCAGTCCTCGGCTCTGAAGGTGGGGCGGGTATGGGCGATATGGCACAGGGGCCAGAGGCCTTCGTTGGAGAAGCCGTAGTAGTAGCCGTTCTCCTCTTCCTTGGTGAGGGCCACCCGCCGCAGGGTGTAGCGCGGGTCCTCCGGGGGGACCTTGAGCCTGCCGTTCCCGTCCACGGTCTCCCAGTCGGCGTCCCCGGCGCCGTGGGCGATCCAGGTCCCGTCGCAGGAGCGCAGCACGGGGTCCAAGGCCGTGACCAGGCCGCCGGCCGGGACGATGGCCTCCACCGCGCGGCCCCGGCGGATGTGCATGTAAGGCTCCCGGTTGGACACGACGAAGAGGGGCCGGCCCTTGAGCCTGGCCTTGACGTGCTCCTTGAGCCTCTCGGGCGTCCAGAGCGACTCGGCCCTTTCGCGCAGGCGGGCCTCCTGCTCCGCCGCGGACTTGGCCGCGCTGAGGTGCGCGGCGAAGGTGGTGACCTCCTTGGCGATGGGTGCGAAGACATCCCCCTTGGGCAGGGCGAGCGGCCCCGAGATCTGGCCCGTGCGCAGCTTCTTCATCCACTCCGCCGCCTGCTCCAGGGGGCCCGCGATGCTCCATTTCACCACCAGCAAAGTCACCAAGGAGATCAGGATCATCTGGATCAGGAGGCGGAAGAAGGTGTGGCGCCAGATCTGGGAGAGGCGGCTCTGGATGAAAGCGGCGTCGTGCACGATGACCAGGGCCCCGGCGACCTTGTCCTCCGCGCGCAGGGGCAGGGAGTGAAGGTGCATCTGCCTGCCGCCCAGGACTTTGAACCGCCCGATGTCCTTGCCCGCGGCCATGGAATCGGTCGCCACCTTGGGCGCCGTCTCCAGGAGCAGAGCCAGGCTCTTGGTAGCGGCCAGCAGCGTCCCTTTGAGGTCGTAGACCGCCACGCCGGCCAGCCTCTCGTGGTTGCCGAACTTCTCGACCATGCGCTGCAGCCTCTGGGAGGAGCCCTTGGCCAGGAGCGTTTCGACAGACTCCTGTAGGCTTTGCGCTACCAGGAGCGAGCGGCGCTCCAACTCCTCCTGCTGGCGCTGTCTTTCCTGGCGTGCCTGCAGGAACGCGGACAAGGCCGCCACGGAGGAGACGACCACGAGCAAGGAGACGATCAGCCGCAGGGTTATGCGCAAGGTGGTAAACCTCTCATATCAGTATAGTGCTTAACGCCCCTGCCGCTCAAGGCGGACGAAGGCCTTCTTGAGGAGGGGCGGTGAGATGAATGTGGTGGCGGCCACCATGCCCACGACCGCGGTATAGAGCGGGGCCGTGATCGCCCCTGCCGCCAGCCCGATCTGCGCAAAGATGAGACCCACCTCGCCGCGGGGGATCATGCCGACGCCGATCGCCAATCGGTTCAGGCCCCGCCCCCGAACGGCCCAGCCGCTGACCACCTTCCCGAGGATGGCCAGCAGTATCAGCGCAGCGGCCAGGCCCAACATGGCGCGGTTGGCCGGAATGATGGGATTGTAGGCTCCCAGCTGGACCTTCGTCCCTACCATGACGAAGAAGATGGGGACGAAGATGTCTGAGATGGGCTTGAGGGTCGTATCGATGTCTTCCCGCTTGTCCGTCCGCGCCAAGATGATTCCGGCCGTGAAGGCCCCCACGATCATCGCGGTCCCCAGTGCCTGGGCCAAGAGGGCCATGGCAAAGGCAAAGCAGACTGCCGTGACTATGAGTATCCCTCGGACCCGCATGCGATGCACGATCTTGACCAGGTAGCTCGATATGCGGGGCCCTATCCATAAAGCGGCCGCAAGAAAGATCACGGCCATGAGCGTGGTCCGCATGACGCTGACCCAAGACAACGAGCCGGATGAGGCGACGCCCTGGACCGCGGACAGGATGATGATGCCCAGGATGTCATCGATGACCGCGGCCCCCAGCACGATTTGCGCCTCGGGCGAGCCGAGCTTGCCCATGTCCGAAAGGACGCGCGCCGTGATGCCGACGCTGGTGGCGGTCAGCGCGGCCCCGATGAAGACCGCCTGCATCCGGCCGTATCCCAGGAACGCCATCAGTCCATAGCCCAGGAGGAACGGCACCGCGACCCCTACGCAGGCCACCGCCAATGAGACCGGGCCTGCCTTCAACAGCTGGGAGAGGTCGCTGTTTATGCCGGTCTCGAACAGCAGGAGGATGACGCCGATCTCGGCCAGGATCGCCAGGACGGGGTCCTCCGGGCGGAAGAATCCGATCAGCCCGAAGCCAAGAAAGATCCCGCCCAGCAATTCGCCAAGCACGACGGGCTGCCCCCAGCGCTCGGCCATTTCGCCGAAGATCTTGGCGCTGAGGAGTATGGCGAGCAGATCCGCCAGCAGTCCGACGACTCCCGCCTCGTGCATGAACGGCGGCTCAGAATACCTTGATCTTGAAGACGAACTGCGCGATCAGCACCAGACCGGTCGTGATGAGGACCGAGATGCCCAGAGCCCGGCCGACCTTCCACAAGCTGAATTCGTACTGCCTCGGATCTCGTCTACCGGAGCTGGGAGCGGCGGGTTGGTTCTGCTGTTCGGGCGGTCGGTTCGGCTGCATGGGGCCTCCTGTGGATGCTGCGGCATGGTGCATCCAGGCAGCCCTGTCGGATGTGCCGACAAAAATGGCCGCCCGGGAACGCCAGGACGGCTCAAAGAAAAACCGCCTCTGGTGTTCCCAGATGGCGGCCCGACCATCCGAATCCTCCGAGGGTATCTCTCCCCGGACCCTTTTCTCATTTGCATTATACAAACTATCGTCCCGCAGATGCGGTCGTTGGTGCCACGGGTCAACTTTCTTAGCTTACGCGGCTCAGCCGTGCCGATGTCGGTGGTGCAGGTCCGGCCAATGCGGGTGCGCGTGCTCGCGCTCTTCGTGACCGTGCCGGTGGGAATGCTCCCCGGCCAGGTTGCCGGCCGGGTGGCGGTGGTCGTGGTGGCCGTCCTGGTGGCCGTGCGCGTGCTCGTGCTCCATGGCCTCGTGCCGGTGCGCGTGAAGGTGCCTTTCGCTGGCGAGCAGGGCCAAGGCCGCGACGAACAGGCCTCCGCAGGCCAGCTCCACGGCGGTCAGGCGCTCGCCCAGGAAGCCCATTGCGAACACCACCCCGAAGAAGGGGGCCGTGGAGAAGGCCACCTGGCTGCGCGTGGCGCCGAGCCTCTGGGCCGCGGCGATGTAGAGCATGATGCTGGCCCCGTAGCACAGGGCGCCTACGGCCAGGGCCCCGGCCGCCTGCGCCGGGCCGGCCCGCCAGGGCCAGAACAGCAGGCCCAGGGCCAGGTTGGCCAGGCCCGCCCTTGCGCCTTTCCATAGGGTGGAGTCCGCCGGGGAGATGCCGTCTATGAGCGAGGTCAGCTGGTTGTCCAGGCCCCAGCAAACACAGGCCGCGCCGGCCAGGGCGCCAGCGCGCCAGCCCGCGGAGCCGCCCTCCCAGGCCAGGAGCCCGGCGGCCAGCACCGCGAGCCCGGCCGAGGCCGCGCCGCGCCAGCCCAAAGCGTCGCGGAACAGTAGGGTTCCCAGCACCGCGGTGGCGGCCAGCTCCAGGTTGAGCCAGAGGGAGATGGATGAGGCGGAGGCGGCTTTAAGGCCCAGCAGGACCAGGACCGGACCGAGCACCCCGCCGAAGACCACGGCTCCGGCCAGGCGGACCCGGTTCTTGAGGTCCAGCTTCCAAGGCAGGCGGATTGAGCCGCGCAAGGCCCAGGGCAGGCTGCCCAAGGCCGCGCCCAGGTAGAGCAGGCCGGCCAGCTGATTGGGGGAGAGCC
>JAQUNT010000075.1 GCA_028717525.1 Elusimicrobiota bacterium | reverse complement strand
CCCTCCCCGGCCGTGGCGCCCGGCGTCTACGCCCAGGCCGCCAGGCAAGTCGTCGCCAATCCGCCCGACGCCCAGACCCGCGCGGAGATCCTCAAGCGCGCCGACGAGCCGCCTGCTAAGCCGCGCGCCCCTCCGCCCCGCGGGGCTCTGGACGCCTACCAGAAGAACCGCACGGTCTTCGACCGCGCCCTTAAAGAGTACGGCGTCCAGCCCCAGCATATCCTGGGCATACTGGGAGTGGAGACCACCTGGGGCCGCAACACGGGAGGCCATCCGCTGCGCGACACCCTGACCACCTTGGCCGGCCAGCTCGGCCCCAACGGACGCCCCACCAGACGCGCCCTCCAGGCCCAGCGCGACCTGGCCGCTCTGACGCGGCTGACGGCCCGAGGGGATCTTGGGGACCTGAAGCCGACGCAGGTCCGCGGCTCCTGGGCCGGTGCCATGGGCGTGCCGCAGTTCCTGCCCACCAGCTGGGAAGCCTACTCCCGCGACTCCGACGGCGGCGGCCGCGACCCCTTCAGTTTCCCCGACTCCGTGCTCTCCGTGGCCAATTACCTCAACCGCCACGGCTACGCGAGCAGCGTGCCCCGCTCCATCTACGGCTACAACCACTCCCAGCAGTACGTGGACAAGGTCCTCGGCCTATCGGCCCAGATCAAGCCCAGCCTGCGCTGAGCGATGAGCTATAATGTAGCCCATGTCCATCAAGGGCGTCATCGAGGCGCGCTGCCCCAAGGGCTGCGAGGCCTTCGAGGCCGAGATCTGGAGCTTCATCCACGGCGACAAGAGCCCGGAGCTGCGCGAGGCCGTGGCGGCCAAGGAATGCAACCTGCTCGTCTGCCCCGAATGCCAGGGCCTCTTCTTCGCGGAAGCGCCTTACATCTATTTCGAGCCGGCGGCCGACATCCTGGCCTTCGTCTTCCCGGAATCCTTCCGCGCCGAGGAGGAGCGCTGGCGGCGGAAGATGGCCGAGGATTTCATCTCCCTCAAGAAGGCCTTGGGCGGCAAGATGCCGCTCGACACGGAGCCGGAGCTCTTCTTCGGGCTCGATGACATCGCGGCCCTGCTCAACGCCGAGGCCTACCGCGCCGAGGAGGTCGAGGTGATGGAGGCCGTGGCGGCCGAGTTGGGGCTCTGCCTCTATCGCGTGCGGCGGGGCTTCGCCCGGCGCCTGGGCATCCCCGCCTCCTTGCCCTACGCTCCCGCCCGGAAGGGCGAAGTCGTCACCCGCGCCAATATGATCGCCGGCCTGCAGAAGCTGCTCGCGGCCAATGACCGCCTGACCGCCTACCAATCCTATCTCGACGGCCTGCGCGCCTCGGCCGAGCAGGCGCTTCCGCCTGCCCGAGTCTGATGACCGGACCGCGCATCCCGGCCCAGGCGCTGACTTTGCTGCGCCCGCTGGCGCGGGCCGCGCGGCGCGAGGGCCTGCCCCTCTACGCCGTGGGCGGCTGCGTCCGGGACTGGCTGCTGGGGCGCGCGGACGTCAAGGACCTCGACCTGGTGACCGAGGGCGACCCCGCGGGCCTGGCCCGTCTCTGCGCCCGGAGCCTGGGCGGCCGGGCCGAGGCTTTCGGCGCGTTCAAGACCTTGCGCGTCATGGGCAAGGACTGGCGCGTGGATCTGGCGGCCTCGCGGCAGGAGGTGTATCCGGAGCCGGCCTGCCTGCCCAAGGTCAAGCCCGCGCCGCTGGCGCGCGACCTGTTCCGCCGCGACTTCACCATCAACGCCATGGCCGTGCGCCTCAGACCGGAAGGCGCGGGCGAGCTGGTGGACCCTTACGGAGGCTGGCGCGACCTCAAGGCCAAGGTCCTGCGCGTCCTGCATCCGGCCAGCTTCCGGGACGACCCGACGCGGGTCTTCCGCGCCGCGCGCTTCCTGTGCCGCCTGAGCCTGCAGCCCGCGCCGGGCTTCGGGGTGATGGTCCGCCAGTCGCTCTACGGCTGCATCGCGGGGCGGCTCTCGCGCCACCGCATCGCGCAGGAACTGCTGCGCATCCTCGCGGAGCAGGACCCGGTCTCTCCCCTGCGGCGCCTGCGCTCCTGGGGCTATCTCGACCTGGTCTACCCGGACCTGGGCACGAAGATGCGGGGCGACACGGTGGCGGAGCGGCTGGGATCCTTGGTCCTGGGCTTGGGCGAGAAGGGGGAGGAATTCCTGGCCTCTCTGCCCGTGGAGCACGCCCTGGCGCTGCGCATCAAGGATGCCCTGCGCCTCTGCCGGCAGAAGTCGTCTCCCCGGACCGCGCTGCCCGCCGAGACCGCGCGCATCGCGGCTCTAGCCTGCCCGCGCCTGCCCGAGGCCGCCCTGCGGCCGGTGTTCCTGGGCGGCTCCGACCTGCAGGCCGCGGGCTTGAAGCCCGGGCCCGAGTTCCGGTCCCTGCTCGATGAGGCCGCGCGCGCGCAATGGGCGGGCCGCATCCGCTCGCGCGCCGAGGCCCTGGCCTGGCTGCGCGACCGGATTTGACGCCGCGGGCGCTCGGTCAGCAGACCCGGTCGGCCGGGAGAGCGACCGGCTGGGTCACCAGCCAGACGCTCAGCACGGCCGCGGCTAGGATCTGCTGGATCTGCTCCGGAGACGCGGCCTGGAAAAGCTGGCGGGCCAGCTCATCGACCTGGCGCTTGCGCTCCGGAGCCCGGCGCAGCGCCTCGGCGAGGTCCAGCTCGCTGACGCGGCCCGAGTCGAGCCGGCAGTCAGCGCGGGGCACGGCGCGCACGTCGGCCAGGTAGCTGCAGGCGTCGGCAGTGAAAGCCTCGGCTGCGCCGAGAGGCGCGGCCGGGAGCAGGATCGCGGCGAGGGCGAGCAGCATGGAGGGGCCCATGATCCTCGTCCTGAGTGTAGGGCGGCAACTCCGCATTGTCAATGCCGCCCACTCAAAGGTCCTTCTCGAGGATTAATTAGAGTCCTGACCCCTTTATCTGATAAGATAGCCGCCATGCCAGAGCCCCGAGAGGTCGTGGTCTCCGGGATGCGGCCCACCGGCCGCCTGCACCTGGGCAACTACTGGGGCGCGCTCAAGAACTGGGTCTCCCTGCAGGACCGCTACGACTGCTACTTCTTCGTGGCGGACTGGCACATGCTCACCACCGGCTACGCCGACACTGGCGCTCTCCAGGCCAATATCCGCGAGATGGTCCTGGACTGGCTGGCCGCTGGCCTCGACCCGACCAAGTGCGTCATCTTCAAGCAGTCCGACGTGCCCGAGCACGCGGAGCTCGCCCTCCTGCTCGGCATGGCCACCCCGCTCTCCTGGCTGGAGAACAACCCGACCTGGAAGGAGCAGCTCCAGGAGCTCTCCAAGACCAAGCTGAGCAAGGAGCTTTCCCGCCAGGACGAAGCCGCATCCGCGGGCGAGGTGGTCGAGGCGCTGGAGACCGCCGCCGAGGCCCTCGAAAGTGGGCCCGCCTCCGCCTCGGCCGAGCTGCGCACCTTCGGCTTCCTCGGCTACCCCGTGCTCATGGCCGCCGACGTCCTGCTCTACAAGGGCGCGCGCGTGCCGGTCGGGCAGGACCAGCTGCCGCACCTGGAGCTCTCCCGGGAGATCGCGCGCAAGTTCAACCACATCTACGGGCCCGTGCTGGTGGAGCCCCAGCCCCTGCTGACGCCCACGCCCAAGGTCCCGGGCTGCGACAGCCGCAAGATGTCCAAGTCCTACGGCAACGCCATCGACATCTACGAGACCGCGGAGACCCTCAAGGCCAAGGTCATGTCCATGTACACGGACCCCAAGAAGGTCCGCAAGGACGACCCCGGCCACCCCGAGCCCTGCCCCGAGAACCCGCCCGGCTGCGTGGTCTACGCCCTGCACAAGCTCTACACCGAGGGCTGGGAGAAGATCGGGGAGGAGTGCCGCGCCGGCCGCCTGGGCTGCGTGGCGGACAAGAGGGGCCTGCTGCAGTCGCTGGAGGCCCCCTTCGCCGAATTCCGCAAGGCCCGGGAAGGCTACGCCTCCCGGCCGGAGCGCGTCGACGAACTGCTGGCCGAGGGCGCCCGCAAGGCCTCGGCCGCCGCGCGCGCGACCATGGACCAGGTCCGCCGCGCCATGAGGCTGAGATGAGCCACCAAGTCCACCTGGAGATGTTCGAAGGCCCCCTGGACCTGCTCCTCTTCCTGGTCAAGCGCGACGACCTCGATATCCACAACATCCCCCTGGCCCACATCACCCAGGAGTACCTGGCCTACCTCGACCTCATGAAGGAGCTCAACCTCGACGTGGCCGGCGAGTTCCTGGTCATGGCCGCGACCTTGATCGGCATCAAGGCCCACTCCCTGCTGCCCTCTCACGAGGGCGAGGCAGAGGAGACCGGCCCGGACCCGACGGCGGAGCTCAAGGCCAAGCTCATCGAGTACCAGAAGTTCAAGGAGGCGGCCAAGTTCCTGGAGAAGCGCGCCGACGAGTTCAAGGACGTCTTCTTCCGGGGCGTGCCCACCTTCGACGAGTCGCAGAAGTCCCTCGACCTGAGCCTCTTCGACCTGCTGGGGAGCCTCCGCGAGATCCTCGAGCGCGCCAAGCCCGAGACCCGCGAGGTGGTCGGCGAGGAGTTCCCCATCGAGGAGAAGATGGCCAAGATCATGTTCCTCCTCGAGAGTCGTCCCGCGCTGAGCTGGGAGGAGATCTTCTCGGACGAGCGCAAGCGGCGGGGCATCCTGGCCTGCTTCCTGGCCATGCTCGAACTCGTCAAGATGGAGAAGATCTTTGTGCGCCAGGAGGGCAATCTCGGCCCCATCCAGGTCTACAAGAAGGAGGTCCGCGTCGATGTCCCAGACGCCAGCGCCGTCATCTGAGGGCGACCCCGTCCCGGCCCCCGAGCCCATGACCGCCGACGCATCTCCTGAGGGCGCTCAGGGCGACGGCGCTCCCGCGCCGTCGGCCCCCGCCAAGCCCGCCGCCCTGAGCGACGACGAGCTCAAGATCCAGCTCGAGACCCTGCTCTTCATCACGGACCACCCCCTCAGCGTCGAGGAGCTGCGCAAGCTCACCAAGATCAAGGACCTCGCGCGCCTGCGCGCCCTGGTCGGCGAGCTCCAGCGCAAGCTGGAGGACCAGGCCTCGGCCGTGCAGATCCTGGAGATTGCCGGCGGCTTCCAGATGGCGACGCGGCCGGCGCACGCGGAGCTGGTGCGCAAGCTCTTCGCCGAGCGGATGACCATGCGCCTCTCCACGGCCGCGCACGAGACCTTGGCCATCATCGCCTACAAGCAGCCGCTGACCCGCGCCGAGATCGAGGACATCCGCGGCGTGGAGGTCATCGCGGCCCTGGAGACCCTGCTGGAGAAGCGCCTCATCAAGGTCGTGGGGCGCAAGGAGAGCGTGGGCCGGCCCCTGCTCTACGGCACCACGGCCGACTTCATGCGCCACTTCGGTCTGCGCAGCCTCGAGGACCTGCCGCCCATCGATGATTTCCAGGCTCCGGACGCTCCCGCGACCCCTGACGCCGCAGCCGCGCCCATGACCGCCAACGCATCTCCGGAGGGCGGTTCCGTGAGCGCTGACGCAATTCCTGAGGGCGCTCAGGACGACGGGACTACCGTCCCGCCGCAGGGCGAGAGCGCTGCCGCTCCCGCGGCGTCGCCCGCGCCGCCGCCCGCGGATCCGATCTGGCCAGTGGACGACGCCCCCGAGCCGGAGAAGTCCCCGGAGCCCTGAGCCAGGGATGAGGATACTCCAGGCCGCCAGCGAGGCCTTCCCATTCTGCAAGACCGGCGGGCTGGCGGACGTGGTCGGGACTCTGAGCCAGAAGCTCGGCTCCGCCGGGCACGACGTTGTACTCTTCCTGCCCAAGTACCGGGTCGTGGAGTCCGCGGCGCTCGAGGGCGGCCTTTCCCACCCGCTGGACATCCCTTGGGCAGACGGCTCCACGGCGGTCGCGCTGCGCTTCATGCAGTGGCGCTCGGTCTCCGTGCAGTTCATCGATTCCGCGCCCCTCTTCGACCGCGAGGGCCTCTACGGCGCGGACGGACGCGACTACCCGGACAACGACCTCCGCTACGCCGTGTACTGCCGGGCCGTGCTGGAAGGCGCCAAGGCCATGGGCTTCAAGCCGGACATCATCCACCTGCACGACTGGCCGACCGCCCTCATCGCCACTTACCTCAAGACCCTTTACGCCGCGGACCCCTTCTTCAGCGCCTGCGCCACGGTGCTGACCGTCCATAACATCGCCTACCAGGGCGCCTTCCCGGCGCGGAGCTTCCTGCGGGCGGGCCTGACGGCCGCCGACAGCCGCAGGGCCAGGACCCTGAAGGGCTGCAGCTTCCTCAAGGCGGGTCTGGCCGACGCGGACTGGCTGACCACGGTCAGTCCCTCCTACGCCCGCGAGATGCAGACCTGGGCCGGAGGCCACGGCCTGCAGGCCCTGCTGCGCCGCCGCAGCGGCCGCCTGGCCGGCATCCTCAACGGACTCGACCTCGACTGCTGGAACCCGGAGCGGGACCTCTCCCTGGCCGAGCGCTACAGCCTGGGCGACCTGAGCGGGAAGGCCGCCTGCAAGAGGCGGTTCCTCGAGGAATGCGGCCTGCGGGCCGAGGCCGGCGTCCCCCTCGTGGGGATGGTGGCTCGGCTCGACCGGCAGAAAGGCTGGGACATCGCCATGCCGGCGCTCACGCCGTGCTTGCGGCGCTGCCGCTTCGTGGGCGTGGGGGAGGGCCAGCCCGCCTTGGTCGCGGCCGTGTCCGGCTGGGCGCGCCGCCACGACGGCGCCGCGCGTTTCCATCTCGGCTACGACGAGAGCCTGGCGCACCGTCTCTACGCCGCGGCGGACATCCTGCTCATGCCTTCGCGCTTCGAGCCCTGCGGCCTGGGCCAGCTCATCGCCATGCGCTACGGCTGCGTGCCCGTAACCACGCGCACGGGCGGACTGCGCGACACGGTGGCCGAGGGGCGCAACGGCTTCACGGCCAAGCCGGGCGACGCGCGGGATCTCGGCCTGGCCCTGGGCCGCGCCCTGGACGCCTACGCGGGGCCCTCCTGGGCCGGCCTGATGCGCGCGGGTATGTCCGGGGACTACTCCTGGGACCGCTCCGTGCGCAGCTACCTCGACCTCTTCGCCCGAGCGGCATGCGAGCGCCGCGCGGCAGGGGAAGCGCCATGACCTCCTCCTCCGGCTCCGGCGCGCGCTGGTGGCTGGCGGCCGCCGGCTTCCTGCTGCTGGCCTGGGCCGCGGGCGCGGCGGAGAAGCCCTCCCCGCGCTCCTTGGCCGCTCTCGACGCCGGCGAGGCGGCGGCCGCTTGCGCGGTCTCCGGGACCGCGCTGTCGGACTTCTGGACCCGCGCCCAGGCCATGGGCGTAGGAGCCATGGTCCTGCGCACGCAGACCTTGGGCGAGCTCGCCGGCTCGGGCCAGGCCATGGTCTTCTCCCGGCCGGAGATCTCCAAGTGGAAGAGCGTGGGCCTGATCGCGGCCAACGCGCCGCTCAAGGCGAACCTGGTCTGGATCAACGACCCCAAGCTCTTCGCCCGCGTGGCCGAGGCGCTGCGCGCGCAGAACCTGGTGCTCAGCACCGCCACGGTCGGCGGCCACGGCTCCATCGAGCTGACCCGCGACCCGGACCCGGACTGGAAGGTCGGCAGCTCGTCGGAGGACCTGGCCCTGGCCGCGGCGCTCAAGCTCGTGCCGCTGCACATCGACCCTTCCGGCCAGGCCTGGATCAGCGGCGCCCGGGGCCCCGTGTTCCTGAGGACCCCGCGCAGCGTCCCGGCGGGGACTCGGCTGCCCTCGCTGCTGCGCGCCATCCACAGCCAGCCCGGGCGGGTCCTGCTGCTGCGCCTCGGCGCCGGCGGTATCGGAAGTTCCGCCGGTGCCGGCCGGACGGATGTCGATACGGCCGGCGCGGCCCGGGACGCGGAAGAGGACCTCGCGCGCGTGCGCGCCGGGCTGCGGCCCCTGCGCGAGCGCGGGCTCATCGGCTCGGACGCCGCGGGGCTGGAGGCTCCGCCCCGCCGCCCCTCGCGGCCCTGGCGCGGCCTGCTAGCCTGGGGTCTGGCCGTGCTCGGCCCGATCGCGGCGGTGCGCTTCGGCGTCAAGGGCTTCAGGGACTTCCACGCCCAGGTGCGGGCGCGGCGGCCCATCGCCTCGCCCGTGGCCGAGATCGTCCTGGGCGTCCTGGCCGCGGCGGTCGCGGCCGCCTCCTTCGGGCTGCTCGTCAGCCTGCTCCTCATCGGCGGCGACGCCGCGGCGCTGCCCGAGAGTCTGGCTTTCTCGACCATGGCCTGGCCTTTGGTCATCGGAGGGCTGGCCATGTACCCGCCCTCGCCGCGGGCCCTGGGGCGGGGCCTGGGTCGTTCGCCGAGCTACCTGGACCTGATGCTCGGCGCCGCCGCGCTGCTGGCCGCGGCGGTCCTGTTCCGGCCGCGGTTCCTGCTGTCGGGCACGCCGCTCTGGGCGTACCTGCAGGCGGCCGCGG
>JAQUNT010000074.1 GCA_028717525.1 Elusimicrobiota bacterium | reverse complement strand
CTCCACGAAGGCGCGGATCTGCTCCGCGGAGGTCACCCGCTCGCCGGGCGCCACGGGCACGCCGGCCTGCCGGAAGATCTCCTTCATGCCGGACTTGCGGCGGTTGAAGTCCAGGTCCGAGGGCTTCTGCCCGAAGATGCCGTAGTCCTGGCGCAGCTGCGCCTCCAGGCCCAGCCAGTGCTCGGCGTGGGAGTCGATGCGGTCGATGCGGCCGCGGCGGGAGATGAGCCAGGCCGCCGCGCGGTAGAGGCTGTCGTAGTCGGCCATGTTGGGGACGTGGCAGTACTCGGCCAGGGCCGAGCGCAGCTCGCCGCCCAGCTCGCTTTCCGGGGCGTCGCCGATGCCCAGGACCTGGGCGCCGGCCTCCCGCAAAGCGAAGGTGAAGGCCTGGAAGTTCTGCGGAAAGTGCGGGGAGAGCAGGAGGACGTTCATGGGGAGCTATGATAGCAAAAGCCCGTCGGGGCCGCCGCGCGACGCCCGGCCTACTTGGCCCGGTTCGGGAAGCCGAAGGAGTAGCCCAGCTGGACCAGGAGCTGCCGGGACGCCTGCCGGTAGCGCTCCGGGTCGCGGTTGGAGGTGTGGTAGTAGTACTGGTCGAACAGGTTCTTCACGATGAACCGGACGTCCACGTTGCGCAGCTCCACCAAGGAGAGCGTGGCGTCGGCCACCACGGTTCCGTCCACGGAATCCTTGCCGCTGGCCGAGATCACCTTGGGGTTCTTCCTGGGGCCCAGGTAGCGGCCGCAGAGGTCGAGCTTGACGTGCTTGCCGAAAGCGTACAAGGCGCCCGCGCCCGCGGTGTTCCGGGAGATCTCCGCCACGCTGATGCCGGAGCCCTGCGAGTCCTGGTAGGCGTAGTTCAGGTAGCTCTTGAACCGGCCCTGGGCGAACTCGACGCGCGCCTCCAGACCCCGGGTCTGGATGTCGCCGGTGTTGACGTAGCGGTTGTTGACCGTGTCCAAGGTGAGCAGCCCGTCCAGCTTGTTCTGGTACAAAGACAGGTCCGCCATGAGATTGCCGGTCAAGGCGTAAGTCCCGGAGAGCTCGCCGGAGCGCATCTTCTCCGGCTTGAGGTCCAGGTTGCCGGAGCCGTAGGTGCGGTCCCACGGGCGCGGGGCCCGGAAGCCCTCGCCGTAGAGCAGCTTGAGCGTAAGCTTGTCCTGGTTGTACACGAGCGCCGCGCGGGGAGTGGCCACGTTGCCGTAGTAGCTGCTGTTGTCGTACCGGACCCCCCCATGGAGCTGGAGGCCCGCCAGGAGTTCGTAGCGGCCCTGGGCGTAGAGGCTCAGGAGCTCGTTGGACAGCATCTTGGGGGTCGGCGGAGCCGGGGGCCGCACCAGCGGATCCCCGCTGTAGGCGCCGGAGAGGGACTCGGCCAGGCTCTCGTACTCCACCACCGCGCCCGCGATGAGCTCCAGGCGCTCGCGGGGCTTCCAGGACAGCCGGTTCTCAAGGCCGACCAGGTCGTTGGGCCGGTATTGGCCCAACTGGCCCCCCGTCGGGCCCGCCGTGTTGTGGATCATGATGACCGTATCGCGGAGCACCGTGCTGTTCCGGTAGTAGAGCCGGGAGTCCAAGGACCAGGAGGGGTCCCGGTTGTAGAGGTACTTGATGTAGGTATTGACGAAGCGGATGTGCCAATTCGTGTCGGAATCCAGGAGCGTGGATCCGGTGGTCTTCTCGTTGGTGGCCATGGAGGACTGCTTGTCCTGCACCACGACCCCCAAGGTCAAGCCCTTGTAGGCCAGCTTGCCGTCGAAGGAACCGTCCTTCTCAAAATTCTTCATGCTCGACGACCAGTTATTGTCGCCCTTGGTGCCGCGCAGGTCCGCCTTGTCCGTGTCCCTCAGCAGGCCCGCGAAACTCACCCCGTAGCGGCCGGCCTCGTCCTGATAGCCGTAGCGCAGGTCGATGGCCCGGGTGTTGAAGGTGCCTCCCAGGGCTCTGGCGCCTGCCCCCTGGATGTCTTGGGGGTCGTTGGTGATGATGTTGACCACCCCGGAGATCGCGTTGGTGCCGTAGAGGGCCGAGGCCGGGCCGTAGAGCACTTCGATGCGCTTGACGTTGGCCAGGTTGTACTGCGCGCCGGCGTAGAAGCCGCCGGAGTTGAGCTCGTTGATCTGCACCCCGTCGATCAGGACCAGGATCAGGTTGTTCTGGTTGGGCAGGCCGCGCAGAAAGACGTAGCTGTTGAAGCCGGAGATGTCCCGAAACTGGAAGCCGGGCAGGCTGGCGAGGGCCTCCTCCAAAGTCTGATAGCCCCGCTCCTGGATCTGCTCGGCAGTGATGACCCGCACCGTGGCCGGGGCCTCGCTGGCCGGCTGGCGCTCCTTGGAGGCGGTCACCACCTCCACCTTCATCAGCTCGCTGAGGTCGTAGGAGAGCAGCTGGTCCATGGCCGGCGGCTGCGCGCGCGCCGCCGCGCCCAGGACGGCGGCGGCCGCGAAGGCCAGACACAGCGGGGATCTCGCATAGCGCATATCTGTTCCTCTAGGGGAGATGCTTCTCCACCTCCTGCTGGAACGTCGCCGGATCGATGGGCTTGGTCATATAGCCGGTGCAGCCGGAGCGCAGGGCCTTCTCCCGGTCTCCCTTCATGGCGTAGGCCGTCAAGGCCACGACCGGGGTGTGCCGGAGGGCCGCGTCGGCGCGGAGGCGCGCGGTGGTCTCGTAGCCGTCCAGCCTGGGCAGTTGCATGTCCATGAGGATCAGGTCCGGCTTTTCCGCGGCGGCCTTCTCCAGGGCTTCCTGCCCGTCGCCGGCCTCCACGACCCGGTAGCCCCCCTTCTCGAGGATGAACTTGGCCAGATAGCGGCTCTTCGCGTCGTCTTCGACGATCAAGATCGTCTTCATGGCCGGCCGGTCCCGCGCTCGATCTTCTGCAGGGCTTTGGAGATATCCGCGAACAGCTGCTCCCGGGTGAACGCCCCTTTCCGGATGAGCTCGGAGATGTTCCGGTTGAGGAACTCCGATTCCTCGTGGGTCAGGCTCTTGGCGGAGACGATGATGATGGGGATGTCCTTGGTCAGCGGCGAGCCCTTGAGGCTGCGGATCACATCGAAGCCGTCGATATCGGGCATCATGAGATCCAGGATGACCAAGTCGGGCCGCTTCTCCATGATCCGGGCCAAAGCCTCCTTGCCCCCCAGGGCCTTGCGGATCCCGTATTTCTTCTCCTCGCCCAGGCACTTGGCCACGAACTCCACGGCCTGGGGATCGTCGTCCACGATGAGCACGTCCCGGGTGCTGAAGCGCTTCTCCATGTCCCGCAGGGCTTGCAGCAGTTGATACCGGCTGACGGGCTTGACCAGATAGTCCAGGGCGCCCAAGGACAGCCCCTGCTCGCGATTATCCAGGATCGAGATGCAGATCACCGGGATGTCCTGGGTCCGGGGGTTCGTCTTAAGCTCCGCGAGGATGTCCCAGCCGTCCTTGCCGGGCATGACGATATCCAAGGTGATGGCGACGGGGCGCTCGCTCGACGCGGCCTCCAGGGCCTCGACGGCGTTGGCGGCCGCGATGACCTCGTAGCCCGCGCTCTCCAGATAGGTCCTCAGGATCTCCCGGGATTGCGCGTCGTCGTCGATGGTCAAGACGCGCTTGCCCCCGGCCTGAAGATCCCGGGGGCGCCCCGGCGGCGGCCTGCGCTCCGCTTTCTCCTCCCGGATCGGGAGCGTGAAGCAGAAGCGCGCGCCCTTGCCGAACTCGCTGCGCGCCCAGATGCGCCCTCCCATCATCTCCACCAGCCTCTTGGAGATGGCCAGCCCCAGCCCCGTGCCCGCAGGCTTCACTTTCAACGGGCCCGAGATCTGCTTGAATTCGTCGAACACGTCCCGGAGGTTCTCGGCCTTGATCCCGATGCCCGTGTCCGAAACGCAGAAGACCAGGGTCTTCGCCCCCGGCCCCGCGGCCGGGCCCTCCTTCTCAAAAGCCTCGTTAGGCGCTCCCGCCTCGAGCCCGGAGGCGCGCAGGCTCAGGCGCACCTCGCCGGAATCGGTGAATTTCACCGCGTTGGCCATGAGATTGACGAGCACCTGCTCGATGCGGTTCTTGTCGTGATGGACAGTCACCGGCAGATACCCGGGAGTCTCGACGCGCAGGGTCAGGCCCTTGTCTTTGGCCAGGGGCGAGATCATCTTCTCCGCCTCATGGATCATATCGTCGAGCCGGAACTCGGACGGCGCGATGGTGAGCTTTCCGGCCTCGATCTTGGACATGTCCAGGACGTCGTTGATCAGGCTCAGGAGGTGCCGGGCGCTGCCGTGGACCATGCCGAGCTGCTTCTTCTGCTCGTCGTTCAATTCGCCGGCGAGCCCCTCCAGCATGATGCCGGTGAAGCCGATGATGGAGTTGAGAGGCGTGCGCAGCTCGTGGCTCGTGTTGGCCACGAAGCGGTTCTTCATCTCCGTGGCCTCCCGCAGTTGGGCGTTGGCCGCGGCCAGCTCCGCGGTGCGCTCCTGCACCCGCTTCTCCAGCACCTGATGGGCCTCCTGCAAGGAGGCCTCGCGCTTCTCGACCTGGGCGACCATGTCGTTGAACGTCTCGCACAGCGCGCCGATCTCGTCCGAGCTCTGCTTGACCACGCGGACGGAGTACTGCCCGGTCTCGGAGATGCTCTTGGCCGCCGCGACCAGCCGCAGCAGCGGCTCGGAGATGGCCTTCTGCGTCAGCATGGCCAGCAGGAACGCCGCGAGTATCCCGGCCAGCAGCACGGCGAAGGCCAGGGCGGTGTTCTGGGCCGCGGCCCTGCGGTAGGGCCTCATGTTGGAGCGCAGCCAGACGGTCCCCAAGGGCTCGCCGTCGCGCACGATCCTGTGGGAGAGCGAGACCTGGGCACCCGAGAACTCATGGCCCTCGCCTCCCGGGTTCTCCGGGCAGAACTCGGCCGAGCCCTGGGCGGAGTACCTCGCGAAGACCCGGCCCCGGACGTCGTAGATGCAGGCGTTGACGATGTCCGTCTCGGCGTCCAAGGTGGAGAGGGTCCGGGCCGCGGACTCGTGGTCCACGAAGTCCAGGGCGGAGATGCTGTTGCTCCCGATGAGGCCCGCCGCGGACTCCAGCCGGCTGGCCACGGCCCCCCGGACCACCCGGAAATCGTTGAGAATGGTGAAGGTCGCGTAGCAGAAGAGCACGACGGACGCGGTCGCCAGCTGGATGGCGATGAGCTTATGCTTGATGCGCAGGTCCCTAAGGCGCCGCATCATTTTCCTCCTCGACCAGTATCGCCAGCTTGAGCAGCTCCGAGTTCATCTCCAGCTTGGCCCGCTCCACGGCGCTCCGGTTGATCTCGAAGCGCATCTTCCCCTCCAGGATCACGAAATTGACGGCCGCGCCCTGCTCGGCCATCTTCGCGCAGCCTCCCACCGTCAAGATCGGCTTCCCCCGGGCCTTCCGCAATATCTCCCGCAGCCGCTCCCGCTCCGAGCAGGCGATGAAGAGGATGTGGGCCGGCCCCAGGTCCTGCGCGCTGTCCAGGACCGCGACCCTGATCCTGCGGCCGTCGACCTGCTTCGACCGGGACAGCTCTTCCAGGGCGGCGCCCACCCCGCTGCGCCCGATGACGGAGATCCGGAAATCCCCCCCGGCCCCGCTGTCGGGCCAGCGCACATACTTCGTGAAGTTGTAGAGGAAGGCGGTGCGGACCTTGTCCTCCAGGCTGATCTTCTCCGCCGCCTGAGCGCCCCGCCCCAGGAGGGCGGCGAGCACGGCCAGGGACAGGGCCAGCCGCCTAGGAGTTCCCCGGCTCATCGCTCCTCAGCGTGAAGAAGAACGCGGCTCCCGCCTCCGGCTGCGCCTGCGCCCACACCCGGCCGCCATGGCGCTGCACGATGCGCTTGACGATGGCCAGTCCGACCCCCGTGCCCTCGAATTCATCGGCCCGGTGCAGCCTTTGGAAGACCCCGAACAGCCGGTCCGCGTTGGCCATGTCGAAGCCGGCCCCGTTGTCCTTGACGTAGTAGCGGTTGAAGCCTTGGTCCTTCTCGCCGCCGACCTCGATCCGGGCCGGCTCCCGGCCGGCCGTGAACTTGACGGCGTTGGAGATGAGGTTGGCCAGGACCTGACGGATCAAGGAGGGATCGCCCTGGGCCGGAGGCAGGTCCTGGATGACCAGCTCGACCTTCCGGCCGCCGCAGCCGCATTTGAGCTCCTCCCAGACCGCCTGGGCCGAGGCGGACATGTCGATCGCGGAGCTGACGAGCTTGTGGCTGGAGAGGTGCGAGAAGCCCAGAAGGTCGTCGATCAGCCGGCGCATGGCGGCGACGTTCTTGCGGATGGTCCGAAGCAGCCTCTTGGCCTCGTCGTCCAGGCTCCGGGCATGCTCCTCCTCGAGGATGCCCGCGAAGCCGTCTATGGCCCGCAAGGGCGCCTTGAGGTCGTGCGAGACCGAATAGGTGAAGGATTCCAGCTCCTTGTTGGCCTCCTCCAGCTCGGCCGTGCGCAGGGCCACCTGGTCCGCGAGGGATTCGTTGAGCTTGCGGATCTTCTCGTCGCTGAACCTCTGCTCCGCCAGGGCCTGCTCCAGCTGGAGCATCTTCGCTTCCAGCCTGTTGACGAGCACCTGGTTGTACTGCTGGTAGTAGCTCTTCTCCTCCGGCCTGGGCTTGGCCGTCCGGCGCAGCCTGCCGGCGCGGCTGTCCTCGATGACCGACTGCAAAGTCGCGACCAGCTTCTCCGGCTCCTCCGGCTTGACGATGAAGCGGTCGGCCCCCAGGCTCAGGCCGAAATCGATGTCCTTCTGGTCGGTATAGGTGGCGGAATAGAAGACGAACGGGATGTCCCGTAGCTTGGGGTCCCCGGTCCACTGGCGGCACAAGGCGAAGCCGTCCATCACCGGCATGAGGATATCCGTGATCACCAGGTCCGGGGGGCTGCGGCGCGCGGCTTCCAGGGCCTCGGCCCCGTTCCTGGAGAGGCTGACCTCGCAGCCGCGCTTCTTCAGGAGGAACTCGAGCATGTAAAGGTTCTGCTCGTTGTCGTCAGCCAAGAGTATCCTGATCATGGACTGGCCCCCCATGAACGCTATAGTAGCATAACGCGGTTGGCATTGAACCCCTGGACAAAACCCGCAGCAAAGAGCCAGAATATGAGGGCCACGTATAGCATACACAAGGAGACCATAATGAGAACCTTCGCCGCCCTTCTGCTGGCTCTGGCCTGCGTTTCACCTCTGCGCGCCGAGGATTTGACCGGCCGCTTCGCCGTGGGCGGCGCCTTCGGCGGCGGGGTCCCGGTAGGTACGGCCTGGGTGAACGACAACGCCAGCATCGGACCCGTCCTGGGCGGCTTCCTGCGCTACGGCCTCAACAAGAACCTGAGCGTCGGCCTTTCCTATGACAACCTCGCCTTCAGCAAGCGCAACATCAGGGTCCAGCCCATCCTGGTCAACGCCTATTATAACCTCAAGCCCGATTCCACCTGGAACCCCAACATCCACCTGGGCCTGGGCGGCTCGCAAGTGAACCGGGACGAGAGCGGCCAGCACACCAGCGTCACCGGCAAGCTCGGAGTCGGCGCCGACTACTTCGTGCACAAGAACGTCGCGATCGGCGGCTTCATGGACTATCTCCTGGCCGCCTACAAGTCGGGCACGAATCATGAGGTCCATAGTCTGCTCTTCGGCCTGACCGCCGCCTACTGGTTCGGCGGCTGCCAGGAGCCGGCCCAGGCCGCCGCGCCGGCGCCCGCCCCGGCTCCGGTGGTCGCGGCCGCGCCCGCCCCGGCTCCGGCGCCCGTGATCCCGGCCCCGGTCCCGGCCGCGGCCCCCATCGCCGCGCCTCCGGCCAAGGGCGAGAAGCGCTCCATCGACCTGCTCATCAAGTTCGACACGGCCAAGAGCGTGGTCAAGGACGAGTACAATGAGAAACTGGGCAAGGTCGCGGAGTTCCTCAAGGCCTACCCCGAAGTCCGGGCCGAGATCGAGGGCCACACGGACAGCATGGGCGACAAGGGCTACAACATGAAACTCTCGCAGGAGCGCGCCGCCGCGGTGCGCCAGGCCCTCATCAGCCGCTTCGGGGCGCCGGCGGACCGGCTCACGTCCAAGGGCTATGGCCCGACCAAGCCCATCGCGGACAACAAGACCGAGGCGGGCCGCTCCCAGAACCGGCGCGTCATCGCCTCCTTCACCGGGATCTAGAAGCTCCCGGCCGTCCGTAAGGAAGATGCGGGCCCCCGAAAGGGGGCCCGCGGGATGCCCGAGGATAGATGACGTCCCTCAAGACGAGGCTGCCCCGCTACGCCCTGCTCACGGCCGTGCTCGGCGCCGTCGTCTGGCTGGCCCTAGGGCGCGGGGGCCGCTCGTTCGAGGACTACTGCCCGTTCGGCGGGGCGGAGAGCCTCTGGGGCCTGCTCACGACCCGGCAGTTCTCCTGCACGCTCGGGCCGCTGAACCTCTCGGTCATGCTCGGCCTGCTGGGGCTGACCCTGCTGGCCAAGAAGGCCTTCTGCGGCTGGGTGTGCCCCGT
>JAQUNT010000073.1 GCA_028717525.1 Elusimicrobiota bacterium | reverse complement strand
GGTGGCGCCGGCCAGAGCCTGGAACACGCTCCGCGCCGCCCGGATGTCCTCCTCCGGCAGGCCCCGGTCGCCGCCGCGGAAGCGCAGTCCCAGGCCGCGGCTGGAGAAGAGGCAGCGCCTCTCCTGCGGGCGGGGCAGGACGGCCTCCAGGCGGAGCCGCCGGGAGCCGTGGATCAAGGAGAACTCCAGGGCTGCGACGCTGAAGCGGAGTTCTTCCAGGCGCCACGGCCGGGCCCCTGTCTCGACGAGCCGCCTGAAGAACGCGAGCCCCGCCTTCCCGGGTTTGCATCTCATCGCCAGCAGGATTCTACCAATATTAGCCGGGCCGCCGCGCCTGGATGCGCCGCTCGATCAGGCCGACCAGCAGGCGCAGGCGCTTGGTCTCCGCAGTGCTGCGCGGCGGGGTCTCGCTCCAGTAGACCACCTTGAAGAGCCGGGAGGCGAAGAAGGCCTTCTCCCGGCTCCTCTTTCCCAGCAAGGTGATCACCAGGCGCCTGTCGTCCAGGCGCAGGGCGAGCCGGATCCCGGAGCCCTGGACCCGGCGCGCCGATTCTATGGCGAGGCGGCCCAGCGCGGGCGCCTGGCGGGCCTTGAGCAGGCGCCGCACGTCCTCCACCCCCGCCTTCTCGGCCGGGCCCAGCTCGCCGGCCGCCTCCGAGTCGGGCAGCAAAGTCGGCCCGCCGGAGGCGGCCGCGGGCTCCGGCTGGGGCAAGGCCGCGGGCAGGTCCTGGCGCGCCTTGGCCACGGCTCGGCGCAGCAGCTCCGCCCGCGAGCGCCGCGCCGGAGCGGCCGCGAGGAGGCGGAGGAGCTCCTGGGCCACCGCGAGCAAGGACCAAGGCGGGCGCGGCCCGGACCCGCCGCAGTAGATCCGGTGGAAGCGCTCGAACTCCGGGTCGCCCGTGAAGAGCGGGCGGGATTCCGGGTGCTCCACGGCCGCGAACACGCGCACCAGGATGCGGAAGAAGTCGGCCACTTTGGGGTCCTTGAAGCGCCAGGGCGTGGAGCCCCAGAGCGCCCGGATGCCCAGGCAGGGGAAGAACAGGAGGCCGCGGTCCTCGAACTCGGGCACCACGATGCCGCCCTCCCGCTCGGCCAGGGCCGACAGGGCCGTGCCCTTGCGCAGGAGCAGGCTGGAGCAGATCCAGAGCTGGTCGCCCGAGAATCCCCGCCGGGCGGCCTCGGCGAAGTTGACGCGCAGGGCGGCCAGCGTGGTCCAGGGGGTGTAGAGGAGCATCAGCCAGTTCTTGCCGCCGCGGAAGAGGGAGAAGACGCCGGGCCACTCCTTGTTCCAGCGCTTCATGAGGGCGAGCAGCTCGTCGACCTGGGCCAAGGTGACGCTCTTGTTGTAGAGCTGCATGACCTCCGGGGAGAAGTTCTCGATCCCCATGATCTCCAGCCGCATGCGGTGCTTGCCCGCGGCCGCGACCGGCAGGACCGCCTCGATACGTTTGCGCACGCGCAGCACGTCGTCGATCCGGGGGCAGAAGACGAACTGTCCCGGCCGGAACCTGTTGCGGCGGAGCATGGCGAAGAACTCGTCGATCCGGAAGAAGAGCCCGAGGTCGTGCACGATGAAGGTGCCCCGGCCCCGCCGGCGCGCGGGGGCGGTCTCCTCGTAGCGCCGCAGCTGCCGCTCCGCCAGGGCCAGAGCATCCTGGCGGTGGCAGTCCAGGGGGTCGTCCTCGTGCGACCCGCCGCAGAAGCTGCAGCCTTTGGCCAGGCGGTCGGGGTCCAGGCCCCGGAAGCGCGGGTTGCCGGCCACGCCGGGGCGGCCCTTGCAACTGCTGCCGCCCACCAGGATCAAAGGGAAGTCGCCCGCCTCCTCCGCGCTGCCCGCCTCCGCCTCGTAGTCCGGCTCCGTGGCGTCGAAGATGTGGGCCCGCGCCTTCGGGTGGGCGCCCGCGCCCAGCCAGGCCAGGAACCACTCCGGCTTCTGGAGGCTGTCCCCACGGCCCGGACCGAGCAGGCGGAGGTACGGCCCCATCTCCTCGTCGTCCTGCTCTCCCCAGATGAAGGCCTCGGTGTCCCACTGGCAGGGCAGGACCAGCAGCTCGAAGTCCCCGCAGGCGCGCAGAGCGCGGCGCAGCCGGGGGCCGGGGATCTCGTTGACCACGACATGGGTAGGGCGGAAATCCCGGATACGGCTGCTCAGCAGCGCCAGCTCGGCCTCGGGCAGGTCGGCGCGCAGGACCCGGCCGGCGGGCTTCTCCCAGCAGATGTTCGGCGCGACCACGAAGTACATCCAGTGCGCCGGCACTGCGCAGTCCCGCGCCAGCCCCTTGAGGAAGGGGTAGGTCATGGAGGTCTCGCAGCGCTCTTCGAAGCGGCAGAGGAATTCCAGGAGAAGAAGGCGGGGAGTCACGTGATCTTGAGCGCCGGCTCCGCCCCATTATATAACAATGGTATGATGGATTCCGTGCCGCGCCTGCTGCTGCTGGAGTTCTTCCCGGGCGCCCTGCAGCGCAACGAGAGGAGCCTGCTCTTCCCGTTCCTGAAGGGGCTGGCGCGGCGGCGCGGCGTCCCGGCGCGCTGGGTCTGCTTCGGCAAGGACCCGGCCCAGGCGCAGCGCGAGCCGGGCGGCCGGGGCCTGGAGCTGGGCGAGGCGGACCTGCGGGCCCTGGCCGCGGAGCTGGCGCGCTTCCGGCCGACTCACATCATCAGCAGCGAGCCGCTGGCCGGGGCGGCGCGGCGCTGCCTGGAGTCCGCCGGGCCGCAGCCCGCCTTCGTGGTCATGGGCGTGCCCGGCTCGCGCCGGAGGATCCCGGGCGCTCCCGGCACGGACCCGCGTCCCGCCTTCGTGGTCATGAGGGTGCCGGGCTCCGGGAGCCCGGTCGTGGAGCCCTCGTCCATGGTCATGGTGAGCCGTCCCGCGGACCGGCGCTACTTCGCGAAGTGCGGCTGGCTGCTGGACTGGCTGGGGGTTGCGGCCCCGTCCCTGGAGCGCGGCTGGCTCATCGAGTCGGTGGAGCCGGACTACGGCGCGAAGATGGCCAACGAGGCGGCGCGGTCCTCGCGCGCGCACCTGACCATCGTCAGCGGGGTCCTGTGCGCCAACCGGCGCCTGGTGCGCGCCAACCCCCTGTTCCGGCGCGCCCTGCGGCCGGCCGCTTCCCCGGCTGAGGAGCCGCGCGGCTGCGCCTTCTGCGACAGCCGGCGGGAAGCGCTGACCTCGCCGGGCGCGGACCTGCTGGCCTTGGTGGAGAAGCAGTTCCGCGGCATCCTGAAGACGGCCGGCCGCAAGGGACGGGACCACGGCCTCTACGAGTTCTACGACATCCGGGCCTTCCTGAGGTTCGACGAGGTCTTCGCGGTGGTGCTGCGGCTGGGCCTGCCGCCCTCGGTGTTCCTGTTCAACCCGCGCATCGACGACGTGCTGCGCGCGCGCAAGCGCATCGCGCGGGCCCTGCCCGGCCTGGCGCGGGCCGGTCACGAGGTGCGCATCCTGAGCATGGGCATAGAGAACTTCTCGGAGCGGGAGAACGCGCGCTTCAACAAGCACATCTCCGCCGCCCAGGTGGACCAGCTCCTGGCCCTCAGCGACGAGTGGGAGCGGGACTATCCCGGTGTGTTCCGGCCCTTCAAGGGCGGCCGGGACATGAAGGAGTTCGGCTTCATCCTGTTCACGCCCTGGACGACTTTGGCCGACCTCCGCATCAACCTGGAGGCCGCGGCGCGGAGGCGCTTCGGCGAGCGCGGCTACTGGCTCTATTCGACGCTGATCATCTACCGGGACAACCCCATGTTCTTCCTGGCCCGGCGGGACGGGAAGGTCCTCGTCAAACGCTTCCCGGACCGGGGGCAGGTCTACGGCCTGGTCAAGAACGAGGACAACCCCAGCGACGTGGCGGCCTGGAGGTTCAAGGACGCGTGCACGGCGGAGTACTTCTCGGTCTTGGTGCGCGTGTGCGCCGCGGACCGGGAAGGCCGGGGTTGCGCTTTCTTCAAGGGGGACCGGGACTTCGAGCTGGCGCTGGGCCTCTACGAGCGGGTCAACCAGCGGGTGCGGGTCTCGCCCCTGGCCGTGGCCTTCGCCTTGCTGGAGGCCCTGGAGGCCAAGCCGCGGCCGCGCTCGCGCACTGAGCTGCTGCGCCGGGCCCTGGCCAAGGCGGTGCTGAAGGCCGATGCGGAGAAGCGATGCCGCGCCTGATGCTCCTGGAGTTCTTCCCGGGCGCCCTGCAGCGCAACGAGAGGAGCCTGCTCTTCCCGTTCCTGAAGGGCCTGGCCCGGCAGCGCGGCCTGCCGGCGCATTGGCTGTGCTTCGGCAAGGACCCGGCCCAAGCGCAGCGCGAGCCGGGCGGCCGGGGCTCCGGGCTGGAGCTGGGCGCTCAGGACCGCCGGGCCCTGGAGGAGCGGGTGCGGCTCTGGCGGCCCACGCACGTGGTGAGCACCGAGCCCCTGGCTCTGCGGACGCGGCGCTGCCTGTGGGCCGCGGGTCTGCGCTCCGCGTTCGCGGTCATGCGGCCGCCGGCCCCGGCCAGCCCGGTGGCCGAGCCCCGGGGCCTGCTCATGTCGAGCGACCCCCAGGACCCGCGCTACTTCGCGAAGAGCGGCTGGTTCCTAGGCTGGCTGGGCCTGGCCGCGCCTGAAACGGAGCCGGGCTATCTCATCGAGGGCGCTGAGCCGGACTACGAGGCTGAGCTGGGCAACGCGGCGGCCCGGGCCGCGCGGCCGCACCTGACCATCGTCAGCGGTTCCCTATGCGCCAACCGGCGCCTGGTGCGCGACAACCCCCTGTTCCGGCGCGCCTTGGCGCCCGCGGCTTCGCCGGCCGAGGAGCCGCGCGGCTGCGCCTTCTGCGACAGCCGGCGGGAGTCCTTGACCTCGCCGGGCGCGGACCTGCTGGCCTTGGTGGAGAAGCAGTTCCGCGGCGTCCTGAGGACCGCCGGCCGCCAGGGCCGGGACAGCGGGGTCTACGAGTTCTACGACATCCGCGCCTTCCTGAGGTTCGACGAGGTCTTCGCGGTGGTGCTGCGGCTGGGCCTGCCGCCCTCGGTGTTCCTGTTCAACCCGCGCATCGACGACGTGCTGCGCGCGCGGGAGCGCATCGCGCGGGCTCTGCCCGGCCTGGCCCGGGCCGGGCACGAGGTGCGCATCCTGAGCATGGGCATAGAGAACTTCTCGGAGCGGGAGAACGCGCGCTTCAACAAGCACATCTCCGCGGCCCAGGTGGACCGGTTCCTGGCCCTGAGCGAGCAGTGGCAGCGTTCCTATCCCGGCGTGTTCCGGCCCTTCAAGGGCGGCCGGGAGATGGTGGAGTTCGGGTTCATCCTGTTCACGCCCTGGACCACCTTGGCCGACATCCGGGTCAACCTGGAGGCCGCGGCGCGGCGGCGCTTCGGCGAGCGCGGCTACTGGCTCTACTCCACCCTCATCATCTACCGCTGCACTCCCATCCTCTACCTGGCCCGGAAGGACGGGGAGGTCCTGGTCAACCGCTTCCCGGACCGGGGCCAGGTCTACGGCCTGGTCAAGAACGAGGACGAGCCGGACCGGGTCGTGCCCTGGAGGTTCAAGGACGCCAAGACCGCGGAGTACTTCGCGGTGCTGGTGCGCGTGTGCGCGGCGGACCGCGAGGGGCGGGGCTGCGCTTTCTTCAGGGGGGACCGGGACTTCGAGCTGGCGCTGGGCCTCTACGAGCGGGTCAGCCAGAGGGTGCGGGTCTCGCCGCTGGACGTGGCCTTCGCCCTGCTGGAGGTCCTGGAGCCGCGTTCGCGGCCGCGCGGCCGCGCGGAACTGCTGCGCCGGGCTCTGGCTGGCGCAGGCCGGCTAGCGCTCCAGCGCGGCCAGGCGGCCCTGCCGCAGAACGCCCACGTCGATATCCACTGACCGGTCGCCTTTCGGGCCGAACCTGCCGCTTGCCGCCAGACCCGCGCGCACCTGAGCTGGAAGAGGCCCCTGCGACCGGACCGCGGAGACCACCGCGGCCACAGCGTCGTAGGCCGCCGCTTGCAGAGCCCCGCCCAGGGGCAGGAGCATCCCCTCGGCCGCTGCCGGAGCCTGGTCCAGGAAGGCCGGGTCGTCCAGCCGCGAGCTGGCCAAGACGAGCGCACGCGGGACCGGCCCCGCGAACCAAGCCCGGGCCTCCGGGGGGTCGAGCCAGAGCAGCACCGCGTCGCCGCCCTCGGCCGGGGCTCCGGCCACGGTCACGCCCGAATCCCGGCAGGCGCTCTCCAAGGACCTGCGCCGCTCCCGCCCCTCGCGGCCCTCGGGCACGACCAAGAGGGCCTTGCGGCCGCGCAGTCGGGCGCGCCGCAGCAGGGCCCGGGCCTGGCTGGCGTCGTCCGGCACGGCGCGGAAGACCCAGGGGTCGCCCGCCCGGGTCAAGGACTCCTCCGGGCAGAGCGTGATCACGGGCACGCGCCGCTTGGTGGCGGCCTGGACCGCCACGTGCGCGGAGGCGCCGTCCGGAGCTCCCACCAAGGCGGCCAGCCCGGGCTCGCCGAGCAGCCGCGCCACCTGCCCGGCTCCCGACCTCCAGGGGTCCGAGTCCCGGAGCTCGCGGATGACCACGGTCCGGCCGGAGGCCTCGGCCGCGGCCCGGGCCCCGGCCGTCCAGGAGGAGGCCCAGGGGCCGGAGGAAGCCAGGACCCCGATCAGGACCGGGGCGCTAATGGAAGACAAAGCGGCCCCCCTGCACGCGCAGCAGCTTCGGCCGGCTGATGTTGTTCGAGGTGACGTCGAAGCGCATGGCGCCGGACACGCCCTGGTAGCGGCGCAGGGCGAAGAGCTCGTCGCGGATGCGCACGCGGTTGAGTCCCGCCTTGCGCACGGCCGCCACCAGGATCCGGGCCGAGTCGTAGCCGAAGGCCGCGAAGGCCTCGGGTTCCCGGCCGTAGCGCGCGCGGAAGCGCTTCCGGAACCCCTGCCAGGCCGGGTCTGGGCGCTCCATGTCCATCCAGTAGGTCATGGTCGCGTCCTCGGCGGCCGGGCCCGCGGCCGCCAGGAAGGCGGGGGTGGCCATGCGGTCCGTGCCGAACACCGGCTGCTCCATCCCGCGCGCGCGCAGCTGCCTGACGATGAGGGCCGCCTCCTTGGCCTTGGCCCAGATCAGCACGGCCTCGGCCTTGGCCGCGGCGATGCGCGCGAGCTGGTCGGAGAAGTCCGTGGTCCCGGCCGCGAACTGGATCTCTATGGGCAAGGGCTTGCGCAGGCGGGGCGCCGCCTCGCGGAACTTCAGGATCCCGGTGCGTCCGTAGCGCTCGGCGAGGCGCAGCACCGCCACCCGGGAGAGGCCGCGCCGGCCGAGGATCTCCTGGGCCAGGACGATGGCCGTCTGTCGGTCGTCCGGCGTGGAGCGGATGACCCAGGGGATGTTGGTCTCGGTCACGTCCGCCGAGTTGGCGCCTACGTTGAGGAAGGGCAGGTGGATCTTGAGCGCCATGCGGATGGCCACGTGCGTGCTGTTGGAGTCGATGGAGCCCAGCACGGCCCAGACCTTCTCGTCGTAGGCCAAGTCCACCACGGCCTTGGCCGCGGCGCCCCAGAGGAGCTGGTCGTTGCGCTCCGCGAGCCGGAACGGGAGCCCCTTGTAGCCGCCGGCCGCGTTGGCCTCTTCCAGGGCGAGCTGGATGCCGTCCCGGGAATCGCGGCCGGCGATGGCGTCGTCGCTGTCTCCTTCCAGCGGCGTGAAGAGCCCCAGCCTGACCTCCTTGAGCCCCGCGGGCTCGGGCTCCTCCCGCCCCGGCCCGCGGTACATCGGGGCCGTGCTGAAGAAATGCTTGTACGGGTCCGCGTCCCATCTCCCGTAGGGCCTGAGCTCCTCCGGGGTGTCGCCGTAGTTGGAGCCGGGCTCCCCGGCCCAGGCCCCGGGCGTCAGGAGCCACGCCGCCAGCAGGAGCAGGCCCCTCATCGCGCCACCCCGTGGGAGAGCCCCGCGGCCGTGGCCACCCAGGCGTCGCCCTTGCGGTCTATGTCCACGCTGTAGACCTCGTTGCAGGCCGGCCCCGCGGCCAGGGCCTCCACGCTCCTGCTCCCCTTCTCGTCCGTGGACTCCAGCTCGAAGCCCGGCCCGTCCGTCTTCTTCCTCCAGGTCCGCCAGGTCTTGGAGTCGAAGCGGCCCAGGCCCTGGTCCGTGGCGATCCAGACCGCGTCGCCTTTGGCGCGCAGGAAGTTGATGAAGTCCCCGGCCAGGCCGCTGTCGGCCTGGGTGTAGTTGCGCCAGCGGCGGCCGTCGAACCGGGAGAGGCCGAAGTAGGTCCCCACCCAGAGCACGCCCCGGGAGTGCGCGACGGCGGTGGTGATGTCGTGGATGAGCCCGTCGTCCTTGACCAAGGAGAGTTCCATCAGGCCCGTGGGGTGGCGGTGCTCGCGCAGGCGTCCGGTCTGCGGGTCGCGCACCAGCACCCCGCCGCCCCAGCCCGCGGTGTAGACCGTGCCGCTGTCCGCCGTGACCGCGTAGCACCAGGGCTCGTGCATGATGGAGTTGGTGTTGTCGAAGAGCTCCCAGGCGCCGGTGCGGGTGTCCAGGCGGCTGA
>JAQUNT010000072.1 GCA_028717525.1 Elusimicrobiota bacterium | reverse complement strand
TGCGGCCCCAGGTGGTCTCGACGCCGAGTATGCCCAGGATGTGCTGGGGCTGGACGCCGTACTCCTTGAGGGCGCGGTCGAAGACCGTGCGGTTCTTCTGGTAGGCGTCCAAGGCCCCGCGGGGCGGCGGCGCGCGCGGCGCGGGCTTGGGCTCCTCGGCGCGCTTGAGGATCTCGGCCCGGGTCCGGGCGTCGGGAGGATCGGCCACGACCTGCCGGGCGGCCTCGGCATAGACGCCGGGCCCCACCGCAGGAAGCGGCGGCGCTTCGGCCAGGGCCAGGGCCTCGTCCACGTCCGCCTCCTGCGCGCCGCGGCCGCTGGCCGCCAGGAACTCGGCCGCGGCCTGCCTCCGCTCCTGCGGCTCCACCGGCCGGCCGGAGGCCTTCAGCCGCGCCAAGGCGCCGCGCACGCCCTCGGCCACCTTCCGGTCGGATTCGATCTGCCCCAGGATGGCGGCGGCCAGGCGCGGCTCCTCCAGCGCGGCCTGCCCGCCGCCTTGGGAGATCTTCAGATCCCGCGCCTCGGACAGCACGTCCGCGACGTTGGCGGAGAGGCGCTCGTCCTTGGAGAGCCCGGCCGTCTCGGCCTCCTGAGCCAGCCGCTCGCCGCGGCCCGGCCTCTGCCGGCCGGGCTCGCCCGCGGCCGGCGCCGAAGGCCCCGGCGCCGAAGGCGCCGGGGCCGAGGCGGCGGAGCCCGCCGGGGCCGCGGCCGGCGCGTCCGGGGAGGCGGGCGCGTAGGGGTCCGCCGGCACATAGCGGGCCGCGGTGCCGGAGGAGCCGGAGGCGAGGCCCGGGCCCAGGCGAGACAGGCGCGGCGGCAGGGCGCGGCGCCAAGCCCGCCGGATCGGCCCTTCCCCGGGCGGCGGAGGCTCCAGGACGGGCGCGCGCCCGGCCTCGGCCGGGCCGGCGAGGATCCGCTCGCCATTGGGCTCGGCCCGGGCCGCTGCGGCCGGGGCGGAGGCGCTCCGGGCCGGCGCCCCGAGCATCGCGCCGATGAGCGGCAGGCTCGCGCTCTGGGGGCCGCGCCGGGCGTCCAGGACCAAGACGGTCAAGCCCGCGGCGGCCGCGGTCAGGAGCAGGACCTTGAGTCGCGAGCCGGACTCCATGCCAGTGAGTTTAAGCGGAAAGGCCGCCCTCGTCAAGTCCGCTCACTGCGAGATGCGCTTGAAGTACTCCTTGATGAGCTCGTCGTACGAGGCCGGCCGGCTCTCGCGCAGGGAGCGCTCCAGCTCCTCGCGCAGCTCCTTGGGGGGCAGGTAGTCCTTGGCCTGGGGCAAAGGCACGCGCCCCAGGCGCGAGCCCATGCCGGCGCCGCCCGGGTCCAGGCGCGCGCCGCCGGCCGGCTGGGAGAAGCCCTCGCCGATGCCGATCTCGATCTGCTTCTGGGCCGCGGCCGAGCGCTGCAGGTCCTGGCCGCCCTGCTCCAGCAGATCCAGGGCCTTCCCCTGGTGGCCCAGCGCCGAGGCCGCGTCGCCCCCGGCGAGGTCCTTCTCGGCCGAGCCCTGCTCGCCCTGGGCCGCCTCCAGCACCGCCGCGGCCCCGGGCGGGGCCGCGCCGAGCTCTTCGGCAAGGGATTCCAGGTCCCGCTGGAGGGCCGCGGTCTGGAGCCTCACCTCGGCCTGGCGGCGCGCGGCCGCCGAGGTCTCCTCGTCCGGCTGCGGCGGCGCGGACGAGTCCGGAGCTTCCCAGAGACGCCGGCTGATCTCCTCCTGGGCGGAGACGAACCAGCCCAGGGCCTCCCCGGAAACGGCCCGGCGCAGTTCGGCGGAGGCGGAGCGCGCCAGGCCCGGGGCCCGCTCGGCGCGCCCGGATGAGAGCTCGTCGCGCAGGGCCTGCATGATGGGCAGGGCCTGGGCCGGGAAGGCCTTCCCCAGGGCCGCCGCGGACGAGAGGAGCACGGATTCCTCGGACGCCAGGCGGGCCAGGAGGTCCTTCTGCGCGGCGAGGAAGAGCTGCCGCCGGCGCTCCTCCAGGCTCTGGCTCTTCTCCACCAGGCGGGTCTGGCCTTCGACCACCTCGGACCAGCGGGCCCGCAGCCTCTCCAGGCGCGAAGAGCCCTGCCGCGCCGCGGCGCCCGCCGCGGCCGCGGCGGCCGCGGCCGTGACCGCGCCCTCCACGGCGGCCAGCTGCGCCGCCAGCTCCTTGGCGATGGCCGCCGCCGCGGCGTAGTCGCCCGCGCGCAAGGCCGCCTGCAGGGCGTCGGCCGAGGTCTGGGCCGCCAGCAGGGGCATGCCGTAGCCGCGCCGGGACCGCTCCTCCTCTGCGCCGGGCCGGGCCTGGGGCAGGGCCGCGATGGCTTTCTGGAGCCGGTCCATGCGCTCCTGCAGGCTCTTGATGGCCTTTTGGACCTGCCGCAAGGCCTCCTCCGAGGGCCGCGCCTTGCCGGAGCCGGAGAGCGCCTCCAGCTCCGCGGCGAGCTGCTCGCCATCCTGGCTCATGCGGCCGGCCTGCAGGTAGAAGTCCTGCAGCTCCTGCAGGGGCCGGCCCTCCTTGAGCAGCCTCTCCGCGCTCCGGGCCGCGGCGGCCAGCCGCGCGTGGCGGACGCGCGCCCCCTCCGCGTCGCCGGCCCGGTCCGCCGCCGCGGCGGCGGGCAGGTCCCGGCCCGCGCTGTCCTTGAGCCGGCCGGCCAGCCCGGAGAGTTCCTCGCGCAGGCCGGGGTTGGCATAGGCGTCCGCCTCCATGGCCCGGGCCAGCTCCTCGGCCGCCGTTGCGGCCGCCTTCCACGCCTCGGGCAGGCCGGCGAGCTCCCGACGGGCCGCGGCGATGTCGCCGGCCGCGTAGAGGTCGCGCAGCCTCTCCTCGCGGCCGGCCAACCGCCCCAGGGCCGCCTCCGCCGCGCTCCAGCTGCGCGCCGCCGCCAGGTGGGCGGCCGCGAAGTCCCGGATCTCGACCGAGCCGGGCTCGGAGACCCCGCTCTGGGCGGGAGCCGCGTCGTCGTAGGCCTTGATCCGGAACAGGATCCTGGCCCCGACCGGCAGCTCGGAGAGGCTCCAGGGGTAGTCTCCGACATGGTCCTTGGGCGCTTCGCGGCCGAAGCGCCGCAAGGTCAGCTCCTGGGGGGGCCGGCCCGGGACCTGCACCAGCAGGACCACGCGGCTCAGCGCCGAGTCGTCCCGCGCGGCGTACGCGACGGGCAATGTATCCGAGGGGTCGGCCTGGACCGGCTGGACCGGAGAGAGCAGTTGGGCCGAGGGCGGCTCGTCCGGAAGAACCTTGAGGGCGTAGACGATGGGGGCGGGGTCGCGGCGGCCGTCCGGGGTCTCCAGGTCGAACTGGAAGCGGCCGTCCTGCGCCGCCGTGAAGCCCGCGTCGCAGGACCCCGGCGCGCATCTCATGGGCGCCGGGGCGGGCAGGAATTCGGCGCGCAGCAGGGCCTTGGCCAGCTCCTGGTTGGGCCGGCCGGAGATGCGGACCCAGGTCCCTCGGCGCGCCGTCAGGGGCTCGGCCCCACTCAAGGGCACCGCCGCGGCCGCGCCCGCAAGCCTCGCCTGCAGGGACTCCAGCTGCGGGACGGACTCGGGGCTGAGCCGGTAGACGCGGCTGGCGATGCCTCTCCAGGTCAGGCGGTACTCCAAGGGCTCGGTCACCGAGGCCACGGCGAAGGAAGCCCCTGGCCCGGACTGGCGCTCCCAGGGCACCGGGCTCCAGGGGCCCGTGGTCCTCAGCCAGAGCCTGGTCTCCGCCGCGCGGCGGGGGCCCCCGGCCGCCGCGGTCAGGCTTGCCGAGATCTCGGCCGGCGCCCCGAGGCCCCAGACCGAGTCCCCCGGCTGGACCGAGACGAACGTCTCCAGGGCCAGGTCGCGCCACGGCGCCAGCACGCGGGTCCAGGAGGCTTGGCCCAGCCAGGGCCAGGTGAGTGCGCCGAGCAGGGCCGCCGCGGCCGCGCGGCGCAGATGCCCGGACGGCTCCCAGCGGAAGGCGGGCCGGTCCGGCAGGGCCGCGATGAGGGCCTCGGTGGACTCGACATGGGCCCGGGCCAGCTGCAGCGAGGTGTGCGCCGGGGGCTTGCGCATCAGCTCCCAGGCCGCGGCGAGGTGCTGGCGCAGTCCCGGGAAACGCCGCGCGGCCCCCTCGAGCACCGCGGGCCAGAGGTTGCGGCGCCAAGGCCGCCAGACCAGGAGCCCGGCTCCGGCCAGGGCCGCGGCCAGGCCCGCCAGCCAGAGGACGGCGCGCGCGGCCCGGGGCAGGACGAGCAGCTCGTCGAGCCAGAGCGCGGCGCTCAGGGCCGCCAGGCTCCAGGCCAGCAGCCTGCCGCCGCCTTCGCAGAGCAAAGCCCGGGCGCGCTGGCGCCTCCAGGCGCGGGCGCGCTCGAGCAGGAGGGACATGCGGGCATTATACAAGAAGAACTTGCCGTCGGGGGTGGAGCCGCTCTAGCTGGCGGCGATGTCCGATTCCGTGATCGGAGCGGCGGTTTGGGCCTCGCTCAGCCGGGTCTCGATGGCGTCGAGCTCCCGGAACTGGCGCCGGCGGAAGTCCACGAGGCGGGTGTTGAAGTCCGGGGAGTTGCGCTTCTCGGCCTCGAGCAGGATGTCCTCGGCGCGGACGTTCTCCACGAGCCCGTTCTTGCCCGAGCAGCTCGCCGCCACGCGCTCCGAGATGTCGTTGAAGGCGTCCCACTCCTCGAAGATGGTCTCCAGGAGGACCTTCATCACGGCCCCGAGCCCGATGAGGCCGAAGGCCAAGGTGCTGATGAACCTCACGTAGAGTTCCATGTTCGCCTCTCGCTCTTAGTGTAGGCCACGCGGTCCGCGCCAGGCAGGGCCGGTTGGGCCCCTATAATTGGACAAAGGTCCCAGGCGCGTCTGGGCCTTTGGACCTAGAGGCCTGCGAGCACAAGACCGAGGCCTTGTCGAGGAAGCCCAAGGCCCTGGCCGAGAGGGGCTTGAGGGCGAGGTCCTCGCGGAGCTGCTCGAGGCTGCTGGGGCCCAGGACCGCGGCGGCCACCCCGGGCCGGGAGAGCACCCAGGCCAAGGCCGCGGCCGCCGGGGTCGTGCCCTCCTGCTTGGCCGTCTCCAGCAGGACGCGGACCGCGCCGCCGTAGCGGCTCTCGTCCACGGGAGGGAAGGCCTTGCCCGGGTCCTGCCTGCGGCCCTGGGGCCGCCGTCCCGGCGCCAGGTACTTGCCGGTCAGGTAGCCGCCGGCCAGGGGACTCCAGGCCATGACCGAGACCTTCTCGGGCCCGGCCACGGGCAGGACGTCGCCGTCCGCTGACCGCGCCACGAGGCTGTACTCCACCTGGTCGAACTCGAAGCGCGGCCAGCCCTTGGCCGCGCTGAGGGCCAAGGCCCGGCGCCACTGCTCGCCGGGGAAGTTCGCGCAGCCCAGGGCCCGGACCTTGCCGGCCTTGACCGCGGCGGCCAGGGCCTCCAAGGTCTCCTCCAAGGGCACCCTGTTGTCCGGGGCGTGGGGCATGTAGATGTCCACGTGGTCGGTCTTGAGGCGCTTGAGGCTGGCCTCCAGCGCCGCCTTGACGCGCTTCCGGGAGAGGCCGCCGGAGGCGGACTCTCCCGGCTCCATCTCCCAGCGCAGCTTGGTCGCGAGCAGGACCTTCCCGCGCCTCTTGCCCAGGATGCGGCCGAGCATGGTCTCGGCGGCGCCGCGGCCGTAGACGTCCGCGGTATCGATGAGGTTCACGCCGGAGTCGAGGGCGAGGTCGAGGAGGCCGCGCGCCGTCTTCTCGTCTACGGGGGTGGAGTTCATCCAGTCCGAGCCCCAGTTCATGGTGCCCAAGGCCAGGACGCCGACTTCCAGGCCCGAACGGCCCAGAGTCCTTTTCTCCATGCCGAAATCTTATATTATTTCGAGATGAGCAGACGGGAGTGGCTGGCCCTGGCCGCGGTCCTCCTTCTCGGCCTGGGCCTGCGCGCGCCCATCGCCGGCATCTTCCTGGAGCGCGACGAGGGCGAATACGCCTACATCGCCCAGCGCTGGCTCAGGGGCGAGGTCCCCTATCGGGACAGCTTCGACCAGAAGCCCCCGGGCGTCTTCCTGGCCTACGCCGGCATCGAGCGCTTCTCCAGCGGCAGCCCGGCCGCCATCCACTGGGGCGCACAGCTCTACACGCTCCTGACCCTCTGCGTGGTCTTCCTCATCGGCCGCCGCCTCTTCGGCTGGGAGGTCGGCTGCGCGGCCGGGGCCTTGGCCGCCTTCATGACCGTGGACCACGGCCTGCTGGGAAATTCCGCCAACTGCGAGCTCTTCATGCTCCTGCCCCTGGCCGCCGCATTTTTGGCCGCGCTCCTGGCGGCGGAGCGGGGCTCCTGGCGCTGGGCCATGGCCAGCGGAGCCTGCGCGGGCGCCAGCCTCCTCTTCAAGCAGGTCGCGGCGACCGACGCCGTCTTCTACCTGGCCTTCCTGCTCTGCGCCCCGGGCGTCAGCCGCAAGGCCCGCGCGGCCGCGGCCTTCGCCGCCGGAGCGGCCGCGGTGTGGGTCCCGGTGCTGGTCTACTTCGCGGCCCATGGGGCCTGGGCGCAGTTCTTCGACTGCGTCGTGGGCTACAACCTCTCCTACGCGGGAGGCATCCCCCTCTCCGACTACCTGAGGAACTTCTGGGGCACCTTCTCCCGGACCCTGCCGGGCCTCCTGCCGGTCTACCTCCTGGCCTTGGCCGGCTGCGTCTGGCAGGCGGGACCCGCCTCACCATGGATCATGGGCTGGGTGGCCTGCTCGTTCTTGGGCGCCTGCGTCGGAGGCTACTTCCGGGCGCACTACTACCTGCAGTGCGTCCCGGCCCTGGCGGTGCTCGCCGGCTCCGGGCTCTGCGGCCTTCCGCAGGGCTGGCGCCCGCCCCGCTGGGCCGCGGCCGCGGCCGCGGCCGCGGCGGTCCTCTTCGGCGTGCTCAGCTCGCCCTGGTACTACGGCCCGGGCAGCGCCGTGGCCAAGTGCCGGCGGCTCTACCAGGACAACCCTTTTCCCGAAGCCACGGGCGTGGCGCACGTCATCGCCGAGCGCACCACCGAGCAGGACCGGGTCTTCGTCTTCGGCTCCGAGCCGGAGATCCTCTACTACGCGGGACGCCGGAGCGCCACGCGCTACATCTTCGTCTATCCCCTCCTGACCGCCGCGCCGGATGCGGCCGCGCGCCAGAAGGAGGCGATGGACGAGGTGCGCGCCGCCCGGCCCAAGACCATCGTCACCGTCTTCGGGCGCAAGTCCTTCCTGCCTTCCAGCGCCTCGCCCATGGGCATCTTCGGGGAGGTCAAGAGCCTGCTCAAGGGCTATCACATCCTGGCCGTGGTCCTGTCCAATCCCCGCAACCCGACCGAGCTGTTCGTCGACCAAGCCGCGCGGGACCTCTGGCAGAAGTTCCCCATGTGGTACGACCGGCCGTTCTGGGGGACCTTGGCGGTCTGGGAACGCGACGGATGAAGAAGCCCTGGCTCTGGTCCTTGGCCGTGGCCGCCATCGTAGGCCTCGCCCTGGCGGGCGTGCTCGGCAACGGGTTCGTGAGCTGGGACGACGACGGCTTCCTCTACCTCAACACCCGATTCAGAGGCCTGGGCTGGAGTCAGCTGAGCTGGATGTTCACCACCTTCCTGAAGGGCCCCTACCAGCCCCTGGTGTGGATGAGCTACGCGCTGGACTATCTCCTCTGGGGCATGGACCCGGCCGGCTTCCACCTGACCAGTCTGCTCTGGCACTACGCCGACGCGGCTCTGCTCTTCCTGTTCTGCCGGAAGCTATTCGAGGCCGCCGCGCCTTCCGGGGAAGGAGAACGGCCGCCCTTCAGGCACGGCGCCTCCTGGGGCGCCGCTTTCGCGGCCCTGAGCTTCGCTCTGCACCCTCTGCGCGTGGAGCCCGTGGCCTGGGCCTCGGCGCGGCGCGAGCTGATGAGCGGCTTCTTCTTCCTCTGCGCCCTGCTCTGCCACCTCCAGGCTCGCGAGGAGCCGGCCCGCGAGGGGACTTGGCGCGCCTGGACCTTGGTCTGCTACTGCCTGGGCCTGCTCTGCAAGGCCATGGGCATCGGCCTGCCCTTGGTCCTGGCCGTGCTGGACTCCTGCGTGCTCCGGCGCCGGCCGCGCTGGCGGGACCTGCTGCCCTACGCGGTCCCGGCCGCGCTGGCCGCGGCCCTGGCCTGGCACGGCCAGGCCGCGGCCGGCGCCATGGCCGGGGCCGCGGGCTTCGGCTGGCCGCAGCGCCTGGCCCAGGCCTGCTACAGCCACGCCTTCTACCTGGCCAAGACCCTCTGGCCTTCCGGCCTGGCTCCCATCTACGAGACGGCCATGAGCTTCGACCCGCTCGCCCCGAGGTTCCTGGCCAGCGCGGCGCTGGGCCTGGCCGTGGCCGGAGCGGCCTTCGCCCTGCGCCGGCGCGTCCCGGCCGTTTGGGCGGCCCGGCTGTGCTACCTCATCCTGCTCCCGCCGGTGCTGGGCGCGGTCAAGTTCGGCACCCAGTTCGTGGCCGACCGCTACTCCTACCTGCCCGGCATGTCCCTCAGCCTCCTGGCCGCGGCCGGGCTCTGGGTCCTGGCGCGCAGGCCGGGCT
>JAQUNT010000071.1 GCA_028717525.1 Elusimicrobiota bacterium | reverse complement strand
AGGGCGAGACTTTGGCCCGGGTCCTGCAGCGCGAGGGCCGGCTGCCCCTCAAGGAGTGCCGCCGCATCTTCCAGTACGTCTGCCCGGCCGTGGACCACGCGCACCAGAACCACATCCTGCACCGCGACCTCAAGCCCGCCAACATCATGATCGACGCGGGCGGCATCGCGCGGGTCATGGACTTCGGCATCGCCCTGGAATCCACCCGCACCGCGACCGGGACCGGGGCGGGCCCGGGAGTCCTGGACGCCTCGGGGACTTTGCGCTACATGCCCCCGGAGCAGCACTACGGCGGCAGCGTGCGCGCCTCCGACGTCTACGCCCTGGGCGTCTGCCTCTACGAGATGGCGACCGGCCATCCGCCCTTCCCGGCCGGCAGCGTGGACGAGCTCATCGCCATGAAGCGGGCGCGGCGCTTCCCCCCGCCCAGCACCTTGCTGCCCGGCCTGCCCAAGGAGTTCGACCTGCTCATCGCGGCCGCCCTGGAGCCGGACCCGGGCCGGCGCGTGCCCAGCGCGCGCGAGCTCCTCGAACTGCTCGACGGACTGCCCGGCGCGGCCTAGAAGGGCAGCAGGAGCCGGGCCAGGACCACGCCGATGACCTCGTCGACGATCTTGATGTGCGAGTGCAGGACCAGGCGCGCGGCGATGTAGAGGCCGACCGCCGCGGCCGCGGCCGGGGCCCAGCGCTTGGCCTGCGCGAACCGGCCGCGCGGCGGCGCGTCTTCCGCCTCGGCCTCCTCCGGCGGCGGCCCCGGCACGGGCGCGGTCTGCACGTGCCGCCAGAAGGCGAGGTCCCCGTCGCTGGGGCAGCCGGTGGTGCCCGGCCGCAGCCTGGCCTGGTTGCCCACCTGGCGCAGGCAGTCCATGAGCCCCGGGGTCACGCCGTGCTCGCCGAGATAGGCGAAGAGCTGGCGCATCTGCGGCGAGAGCCCCGGGTCGTCCGAGGTGTAGGTCTTGCCGTCGATGCGGATGACGCTGACGCGCTGGCCCTTGAAGATCCTGACCTCGGGCGGGGGCGGGGCCTCCCCCGGCCGGCGGCTGCGGCCCAGGCGCCAGGCGCGCCAGTCGGCCAGGAGCTCCTGGCTCCAGCCGTCCTTGCGGATGCGCTCCATGAGCACCCGCACGTCCTCGGGCAGGTCCGGGTCGCCGGGCCGGTAGCTGACCCCGTCGATGACCAAGGCGCCGTCCGCGGCCGCGGCCACGTCGCCCGACAGCGGGACCCCCCTTCCCACGGGCTCATGGCAGGCCCAGCAGGCGGGCTGGTCCTCGTCGTTGGACCGGCCGCAGTGCCGGCAGAAGACGCGGTGCCCCGGCAAGGCGGCCGCCGGCTCGGCCGGGGCGACCTCCCCGATCTCCAGGCTCTCGAAGCGGTCGAGCTTGGAGAGGGCCGCCCGCACCCCGTCGGGCAGGCTGCGCCCGGCCGCGCGGCCTTCTTCGGCCATGGGGCCTACAGGCTCCGGTAGAACTCCATGCGCTGGCGCACCCGGGGCACGTAGGCCGCCGTCTCCTTGGGAGCCTTGGCCTTGATGCGCGTGAAGAGCTCGTCCGGGTTCATGCTGTCCGCGCTGCGGCCGGCCAGCACCGTGCGGTTGACCGCTCCGGAGCCGCAGTTGTAGGCCGCGATGCTGAGGTTGAGCCGGTTCTCCGGGTCCTTGACCTTGCCGAAGTGCCGGGTCAGGATCAGGTGCATGTAGGCGGTGCCCAGCTTGATGTTGTTCTCCGGGTCGAAGAGGTACTCGGGCGCCACGACCTTGTCCTGCTTGTAGAGGTACTTGTAGGCCTCGCGCGCCCCGTAGGGGGCCATGAGCTGCATGAGCCCGAAGGCCGGGGCCTGGGACTTGGCCATGGGGTTGAACTCGGACTCGGTGTGGATGATGGCGTAGACCAGGGCCGGGTCGAGCGAGTGGGCCTTGGCCGCGGCCGCGATCTGGCTCTCGTAGCGCTTGGCCCGGATCCTGAGGTGGTCCGGGACCATGGGCACCGTGACCTTGACCTTGAGGCGCGGCTTGCCGTCCTGGGCCTTCACGGGCTTCTCCTCGACCACCATCTTGGGGACCAGGACCTCCTTGACGAACTTGTCCGCGGTCTTGGGCGTGACGGCCTTGCCGTCGGCGCCCTGCAGCTGGTCCTTGAGCACCTCGGGCTCCTTGGGCTCGGGCTTCTGGGCCACGGCCTTCTTGGTCTGGGCCTGCAGCTTCTCCTCGGCCAGGGCCTTGAGCTTGGCCTGCTCCTTGGCGTCGAGCTGGCTGAAGCTCTCGGCCTTCTTGCCCGGCGCCACCTGCTCCAGGGGCACCAGGACCTCGACCTCCACCTTGCCCTTCTCGAAATCGACCTGGCTGCGCGTGTCGGACTTGGCGCCGTAGTCCACCCAGTGCTTGGTGTCCGACTCCTGGAAATCGCTCCACTGCTGCACCACGCGCCGGCGCAGGGCCTCGCGCTCGGCCGCCATCTTCTTGAGCATGCCCTCGTAGATGCGCGCCTGCTCGCGGGTCAGCTTCTCGTAGTCCTCGGCCATCTGGCGCGCGCCGTCGCTGTAGGTCTTGGTCATGCTCTCCTGGCCCTGCTGGAACTGCTCCAGCATCTTGCGCCGGGAGGCCTCGTAGTCGTCCTGGGAGTCGTCCTGCGCGGCCAGCGGCCCGACCGGGCCGAGGACAAAAGCTGCGGCGAGGAGGCAGAAGAGTGTTCTCATCATATCGTCACATTATAGCGGAATCGGACGCCTACGGGATGTCCTGGCGCCGCACGCGGTCGCCCTCCAGCAGGACCACGACCCGCTCCAGGACGTTCTCCAGCTCGCGCACGTTGCCGTCCCAGCGCGCGGCGCAGAGCGCCTCCAGGGCCTCGGGCTCCAGAGCGGGCTTGGCCCGCCCGTTCTTGCGCGCGTGCCGTTCCAGGAAGAAGTCCACCAGCTCCGGGATGTCCTCGCGGCGGTCGCGCAGGGGCGGGATGGGGATGGGGATCACGTTGAGGCGGTAGTAGAGGTCGCCGCGGAAGCGCTTGTCCGCCACGGCCCGCAGGAGGTCCTGGTTCGTGGCCGCCACCACCCGCACGTCGGCCCGGCGCGTCGCCGTGCCGCCCACGCGGTCGAACTCGCCGCTCTGCAGCACGCGCAGGAGCTTGACCTGCATGGCCGGGATCATCTCCCCGACCTCGTCGAGGAATATGGTCCCGCCGTCGGCCAGCTCGAACTTGCCGGGCTTCTCGCGCAGGGCGCCGGTGAAGGCGCCCTTCTCGTGGCCGAAGAGCTCGGCTTCGAGCAGGTCCTCGGGGATGGCCCCGCAGTGGACCTTGATGAAGGGCCGCTCCCGGCGCGGGCTGGCCGCGTGGATGGCGGCCGCCACCAGCTCCTTGCCGGTGCCGGTCTCGCCGAGCAGGAGCACGGTGGCCGAGGCGGGCCCGGCCTTGCGCACCAGGCGGTGCACCGCGGCCATGGCCTCGCTTTTGCCCACGATGGCCTTGCCCTCCTCGCCCCCCTCCATGACCCACTCCTTGCCCTCCCGGGTGGAGGCGGCCAGGGCCTTGGCGATGAGGCGCTTGAGCTCCGCGAAGTCCAGGGGCTTGGTGAGGAAATCGTGCGCGCCCCAGCGCATGGCGTCCACGGCCGCGGGGATGTTGCCGAAGGCGGTCATGAGGATGACGGGCAGCCCGGGCCGGCTGGCCTTGAGGCCGCGCAGCAGGCTCAGACCGTCCTCGCCCGGGAGCTTGAGGTCGCTCAGCACGAGGGCGGGATGCTCCGCGAGAGCGGCCCTCGCCGCGGCCGCGTCCTTGACCGCCAGCACGCGGTAGCCCTCCGCGGCGAGAATGCCCTGCAGGACCTTGCGGTGGTTGGCCTGGTCCTCGACGACCAGGATCAGCGGGGCTGGGGGAGGAGCGCTCATGGACCCGACATGAATATACCACGCCCGAGTTCGGGGACACAATACTTAATTCCCGAGACCAGTGCTGTGTCCCGGGGCTAGAAGCCGAAACAGTCCTTGTACTTCAGGACGCCCCTATACTTCCACAGGAGGGCTGCGGAATTCTTCCTAATATTGAATCCCATGTCTCGATTCGCCCGAGCCTTTCGGATCGCCGGACACAGCCCTGCGCCGAGCTCGGGGATATACTTCGAATCCAAGAGGACTTCCAGGTCGGCGTCCAAGGCTTCCCCCCCGGCCACGCCCTTTCTGATGACGTAGCTGTTCTCCTGCACCCGCATCCCGGATGCCGACCGATAGAACCTCAGCTGGATGTTGGCATCGTCAGGGAGGTCCTTCATGGCCGCCAAGCCTTCGAGATAAGCGGGCAGGCTCTGCCGGGTGACGACGGCCCCTGTCGCCCCCCAGGCCGGCCCGGTCATCCCCGCAGAGCGGCACCGGCTCAAGTGAAAGACCACGGCCAGGAACAAGACATTGCTGGCGACGACCAAGATGGCGGCGATGCCGGCCTTCTTCTGATCCATGCGGCTCAAGCCTTGGGCCGCGGCGCCTCGGGCTCCGCGGGCAGGAGCTTCACGATGACCAAGAGCAGCACGGCCACCACCAAGACCATGCCGCCCCAGAACACGTAGCGCATGGCCCCCGCGGGCTTGGGAGCCTCCCACCAAGGCTTGACCTTGAGAGGCTCTTCCGGCGACAGCTCCGCTTTCGCCGGCTGGGCGGACAGCAGCTCCCGGGCCGCCAGACTGAGGTCATAGGTGGGCGAAGAGGCATCAGCCTGGCCGTAGTACAGGAACAGGTCCTTGCCGGGAGACGCCTTGAACAGCAGCCGGGGGCTGCGATAGAAGCACTGACAGGATCGCAGGCGCAAGGGTGGGTTGTCGCCGTTCTCTATTTCCAGCGACAGCTTCGGTTGCGCCGGAAAATGGTCCAGAGACAAGGCCAGGTCTTCCGGAACCTGGTAGAGAGTCCGGGTCCAGTTCGCCGTCCCCACCAGTTCCCTGATCGTATCTCCCCGCTGGTCCTGACGTTCGCCGAACAGGCGCACGGACCGCTGGAACATGGGTTGCCCCGCCGAACAGAGCAGATGGGTCACGGGCAGATCCGGGAAGGGCAAGGTGATCTGCCACCGGCTCGTGCGGCCGGAGTCCTGCAGCCTCTCCAGCTGCGGGGTGAAGCTGCGCGATACGCCCGTATTGTCCAGGACGTACGGGACCTGGCGGCCGTCCCGCAGGAGGCGCAGGTCCGCGATGCGGTTCTGGTCATGGGAAAGGGCTTCCAGGTCGAGCTCCAGGCTCTGGATGCCCGGCTGGGCAAGCCTGACCTTCTTGCGGAACCTCCAGGCCGAGACGTCAAGGGAGCTTCCCTCCTCCGGCACTCCCGGAAGAGGCTCGGCCGGCTTGAAGCCGGGGTTTCCCGTCAACGGCCCGGCTGTCGCGGTTTCGAAGCGCGCCAGTTTCATGCGGGAGGCGAAGGAGGCGACATCGTAGGTCCGGGGGGAGGCCGCCGGATTGCCGGCGAGCAAGGTGTAGCCGCCCGGCTGCTGCGAGAAGAATATCAGCTCCGCGGGTATGACTTCGAATTCGACCTTGCGCACGGCCAGGGGGCGGCTGTCCCCGTTCGTGATGCGCACCACGATCTCCCGTCCCGGGACCTGCGCCAGCAGAGCGACGCGCAGGGACTCAGCCGGGCCGGTCCCTTCCGAGGCCATGCGATAGACCGTCCCCTCTCCGACGGCATCCTCCTGGATGCTGCCATCGCGGAACACCCGGGAATGAAGCGTGACATGCCGCATGAAGAGCGGCTGCGCCGTCTCCAGGCGCAGGGATGCCAACAGCAGGTTCGCGGCTGGAAGCTGCAGGCGCAGCCGCGTCTGGCTGGCATCGCTGGACTCGTCGAGGACTGCGGCCGCGACCCGGTCGAGGCCGGCGGGCTCCGCGGCCTGGGCGCGCAAGCTCAGCCCCTGCACCGGGACAGGCTGGCTTCTGTGATCGTCCAAGGTCAGGCGCACGCAGGCGGCACGGCTGGGCGGGAAGGCGATGTCCAGCTTCTCGGCGCCGTCGCGCATGCGAAACAGCGGTTGGCCTCGCGCCACGATCCGCCAAGCGGCGCAGTCCTGCGAGATCTCCACGATCGCCGCCTTCAGGAAGTCCGGCGCGGGCGTCAGGACCCGCAGCCCCTCGAAAATGGTGTCGCCCTGGAGCCGGGACACTCGCCCCGAAGCCGAGCTCCAGCCGTCGGAAAGGCTGGTCTGGAAGGACTCCAGCGGGGACGACTCCGCGATCGTCCGCGCCGGCCGCTGGATCAAGAAGGCCGTCTCCTGGCCTGCCGGATCGAAAAGGCGCAGGTCCCCGAGCGAAGGCTGGGCTTCGGATATGACCGGCAAGGGGAGCCGGACCTTGACCAAGCCGGAGGATGGGACTCGCAACGGTTGGGAGAAGGCCCACTCCGATGGGACGGTCTGGCTCACGGAGGGAGCGGCGAAAGCTCCCAGGACCGCCAAGAGCAGAGGATTCATGGGTCGACCTCCCGCTTGTCCGTCACGATGAAGCGCTGATAGAGGAACGAGACCAAGATGAGGATGACAGCCAATCCCACCACCGATGCCACGCGATAGAGCTGGCCCAGCCGCCAAAGATCATGGAAAAAGACCTTGAGGATGGTGACCGAAAGCAGGGCCAAGCTCGCCAAGCGCGCGCCGGAGGACTGCCGGCGGATGCCGACGGCGAGCAGCGTGACCGCGAAGGCGCACCAGCCCAGAGAATAGGTCATATCCTGGCCCAGGCTGCCGGAGAAGTTGAAGGTTATGCCGGAACCGGTGCTGAAGTAATCGGCGATTTCGATATTGAGCAGCAAGAAGGCCAATATCGCCGCCAAGGATTTGAGGATAGGCCGCGCATCGACGCCCAGGACCTCCTGTTCCGGCGGGGCCAGCCGCGCGGCGGCGAAAAATAGGCAGGCGACGGCCGTGCCGTATACGAAGAGATACCAGTTGAGCAGGGGCGTGGCCGCCCGCGCGTGATAGGAAAGGACAGCCGGGTTCATGGCCAAGCGGACGAAGGCGACGCCCAAGAGCGCCGTCCCCCAGACCTTGAGCCCCTGATGCGGGACGCGCCGGAAGAGCCAGACCAAGGCCGCGCCCTCCAGGGCCCACCCCAAGGTGATCCATTCCTTGTCGAACTGCATGGGGATGATCAAGGTGATGAAGAGAAGGCCCACTCCTCCGAAGACGGCTAGGAGGTCCAGCCGCCGCTCGTCGTCGGCCGGGAAAGCCCGCAAGACGCCCCAAAGGCCGGCCAGGGAGGGCAGGGCGAAGAAGGCGGGGACCACCCCGATATAGGACTTGCCGGCGGCCGCGACGAAGGCCTGGTAGACCAGCGGGAACTGGACCGGCCCGGCCAGCGCGGCCGCGATCCAGGGCTCCCTCCCGCGCATGCGTCCCGTGAAGATGAATGGCAGGACGGTGAAGAAGCTGTAGAAGCCCAGGTACCAGGCCAGCGGCACCGCGAAGCGGGCCTGCTCGAAGTGGTTGACGTGCCAGAACCCCTCTACGATGACGGTCGCGAAGAACGCGAGGCTCGAGATCGCCGTCAAGCCCCGCTGCACCACCAGAGCCGCCAACAGGATATTGAGCAGCACCATCAACCCGAACACCTCGCTGGGGTCGTTGAGCGGCAGCTTGGCGCAGACCATGGCCAGCAAGAAGAAGGGCATGAGCGCCGCCAACGCCGGTACCTCCGCCGGGGAGAATGGCTGCCCGGGGGCCGCGGAGAGCTGCAGGGATGAGAATGCCTTGCGGGAGAGCAGAAGCCCCCCCGCGAAGAACACCATGGTGAAGAGGGCCAAGATCAAGAGTATCGGATCGAGCCCGGCCAAGTCCGGCAGCCTGAACATCCATATCCCGAAGCAGGCCATCACCATCGCCACCGCCAGGGCCGCGGCAGCCAGGGACGCCAGCAGCGCGGCGGCCATGACCGCCATGATGCCCAGGATGAGCACGAAGGGCCAGACCACAAAGGACGCCGCGGTCTGCAGCGACAGGCTGACCATGACCAGCAAAAGCATGGCCAACGGCGCGGCATAGCCCCATCGGAAAGCGGTCCGGGCCGGCCGCCACTGCTGCAACAGCGGCGGCACCGCGGCGTGCAGCACGGCAAAGGCCAGGAAGTAGCCCAGCCCCCAGAGCAGCAGGTCCGCCTTCAGACCATCGATCGTCCAATAGAGGAGCAGGGCGAAGGTGACGAGCCCGCCCACGATGTAGGGAGGCTCGAGGTCCTCGCGCTTCAGGGCCAGGTAGACGAGAGGCAGGTTCAGGAGCAGCAGGTAGGAAAGGACCAGGCCCGGGCGGGCCGCCAGGGCGTTGAAAGTGAGCATGTGCGCGCAGAAACCCATGGAGACGACCGCCATGAGGGCGGCCGGCCAATGCTGCCAAGGATCCTCGTCTTTCCGGGCCTGCGCCCACTGGCGCGCGGCGAGGAAGAAGGCGCAGAAGCCGAGCTCGATGCCCATGGCCAAGCCGGCCTTGGACGGCGCGAAGAACTTCCCGGTCCAGGCGGCCTCCATGGCCAAGGTCGCCGCCGCGGCCATGGCCATGAGGAAGCCCCAGC
>JAQUNT010000070.1 GCA_028717525.1 Elusimicrobiota bacterium | reverse complement strand
ATAGCCCTCGCCTTCATAGACCGAGCGCAGCTGCTCGATGTAGTGGCCGAAGTTGCGGTCCACCTCGAAGTCCATGGCCGCGTAGGCTTTGAAGTCCGTGCCGTTCTTGGCGCAGAGCTCCATGAAGTAGTCGAAGAGGCTGTGGATGACGGCGCGGATGTGGCGGCGGAACTTCACCAGGCGCGGGTGGTAGTAGATGCGCTCGTAGTTGAATTTGGCCTGCTCCAGGACCAAGGCGTGCTTCTCGTCCGAGAAGCGCACGCTGGCGCCCCCCGCCGAGGCCGCGACCACGTCCGCGATGAGGGCGCTGATGATGTCCGTGTTGGACTGTCCCAGGGCCTTGGCGGTGCGCCGGGGTAGGTCCTTCTTGGTGATGAAGCCCGCGGTGACCGCGTCTTCCACGTCGCGGCCCAGGTAGGCGATGCGGTCCGAGAGGCGCACGATGCAGCCCTCGTAGGTGCAGGGTATGTAGGCGCGCTCCCGGATGTTCTCGAGGTCGTTGGCCGCGGCCGAGGGCTGGAGGGCGTTCTGGTCGAAGTCCTCCCCGTTGTGGCAGATGATGCCGTCCTTGACCGCGTAGGTGAGGTTGAGGCCCTGGCCGTGGTTGGCGAGGTGCTCCACGACGCGGTAGGAGTTGAGCTCGTGCATGAAGGCCTTGGGGGCCCCCAGCTTGGCGGCCAGCTCCTTCTCGCCCTCGTGGCCGAAAGGGGCGTGTCCGAGGTCGTGGCCGAGGCCGATGGCGTAGGCCAGCTCGGTGTCCAGGGCCCAGTCCCGGCCGGAGAGGTTCAGGCCCCGGCAGATGGTGGCCGCGATGGTGGCCACGTGGAGGACGTGCTCCATGCGCGTGCAGATGTGGTCGTTGTCCGGGGCGTAGAAGACCTGGGCCTTGTGCTTGAGGCGCCGGAAGGGGTAGGAGTGGATGATTTTGGTCTGGTCGCGGAAGTATTCGGCGCGCATGTCCGGCGCGACCGGCTTGGTGCGGCGCAGGTAGACCTCGTCCGGAAGGGGGTTGCGCATGGTCCTATTCTAGCTTTTTGCCCGCGGCGCCCCGGGGCTCCCGGACGGACGGAATCGCGTCCGCGGAATGCTACAATTCCGAAATGCCGGAAGCCCTTCCCATCGAAGCCTACGTCAAGAAGCTCCAGGACCTCGTGGGGAAGATCGCCTCGGGCGACCACAGCGTGGCGGCGGATGAGCTCTACGAGCTGACGGTCCCGGGCCGCTGCCCGGAGGGCCTGACCGCCCTGGCCGAATCGATCGGGATGATGCTCGTCCAGATCGAGGCCCGGCAGTATGAGACGGAGAGGTATTCCCGGCACCTCGAGGAGATGGTCGCCGAGAGGACGGCCAAGCTCCAGGCGGCCAACGAGCGGCTGGCGTTCCTGGCCCACCATGACGTCCTGACCGGGCTCTTCAATCGGGGCGTCTTCTACGGCCGCCTCCAGGAGGAATGGCGGCGCCTCGGCCGGGAGCGCAAGCCGCTGGCGCTCATCATGGCGGACGTGGACTGCTTCAAGCTCTACAACGACACCTACGGCCACCAGGCCGGGGACGAGTGCCTGCGCGCCATGGCCCGGGTCTTCACGGCCAACGCATCCGGGCCCTTGGACCTGGCGGCGCGCTACGGGGGAGAGGAGTTCATCATCCTCCTGCCGGAGGCCGACCAGAGCCGCGCCCTGGAGGCCGCCGAGTCCATCAGGGCGCAGTTCGCCGCCCTCAAGATCCCGCACCGGAAGAACACCGTGGGCCCCTACGCCACGGTGAGCCTCGGGGTCTCCAGCGCCGTGCCCGCCGAGGATTGGTCCGTGCAGAAGCTCATCGAGGCCGCGGACCAGGCGCTCTACGTCGTGAAGGGCGAGCGCGGGAAGAACGGCGTCTTCTACCGGGCTCCAGCCTCCGCCTGAGGCGTTGACATGGCGGAGATGCGCGGCGAGCGGATCCGGAGCGTCGGCTTGGCCGCGGCCCTGCTCTGTCCGGCCGCCGACTGCCGCTCCCAGCCGCCCGCGGACGGTTCCTACGACGTGGTCAAGGCAACGGCCTCCAGGACCGCGACGCGGGCCGAGACCGGGTCCCGCCGCGGTCGTCTCCGGCGGCCAGCCGCTCCGAGGCGGCCGGAGATCGGCAGAGAGGTCTCCCTAGACCCCATGCAGGTCCGGGTGACGGTGCGCGTCAAAGACGCGCCCTTGTCCGTCTTCCTGGAGCTTATCTCCAGCCAGACCGGGCTCGACTTCGTCCTCGCCGACGGGCTCGAAAAGGTGCGCGTGACCGCCTTCCTGAGCGACGTGACCGCGCGCGACGCTCTGGAGCTGCTGCGCCTGACCCGGGGCCTGACCTACCGTCGGGTGGAGTCGCGCGGGGCCGCGGTAATCGCCCCGGCGTCGGGGGCGGCCGCCGAGCTCAGGACCAAGGTGTACACCCTGGAGAACGTCCCGAGCGCGGAGCGCTAGACCGGGCCCGGCGCCGCATGTGGTATCATCATCTCATGTCGGCGCAGGGCAGAGGCTTCTACATCGGCGGCCGCGTCGGCTCCTGGCTGGGGCTCCTGCTGTCCTGCGGGGTGACGGCCCGCGCCTTCCTGCGCTCGGGGGAGCAGGGCTGGACCAGCCAGCATTGGATCGCCTTGGGCATCGCCGGCCCCATCCTCCTCGCGGCAGGCTGGATGGCCGGGAAGTTCGCGGGCTCCTATCTCGGCGAGCTCCGCTGCAGCGGCCGCCGGGAGCAGATCGGTTTCATCGCCGGAGCCCTGCTCGGGCTCGTCGCCGCAAGGCTGCTGTGCGCAGCCACCCTGTCTTCGGCGGGGCCGGCCCTGACCTTGCTGGGCCTCTGCATCGGCGCGGGCGTCGGCAGGAGCCTGGCCCAGCCGCGGCCCTAAGGGTTCTCGCCGAGGATCTGGCGCACCCGCTTGAGGCCGACCTGGGCGTCCCCGTGGCCCGGGTCCGCGGTAAGGGCCGCCTCCCATTCCTGCTTGGCGGTGACGTAGTCCCCCCGGCTGTAGGATTCGAGGCCGGCGACGTAGTGCTGGCGGGCCAGCGCCTGCTCCTCTTCCGTGGGCGCGGCGGTCTTGACGTGGTGGGCCACCTCGACGAAGAGGGGCTTGCCCTGGGAGTCCTGGAGCCCGGAGCCCAGCATCCTCTCCTGGCCAGGCGTCTCCGCGATCGGCACCGCGCGGTACAGCGAAAGGCCGGAGTCGCTGGCCCTGACCTGGGGGGGCTTGGCTGGGCTGAGGATCTTGAATGCCATGTAGCCCGCGACGGCCAGAATGCAGGCGACCATGACGGCCTGGGTCAGGCTCATCCGACTGGAGGCGGGGGGCGGGGAATCAACGAACGGGCTGCGCGTCGGGATGGCCTCCGCGGGGGCCGGACCGGGCGGCGGGGCGGTCTGGGCGGCGGCCCAAGGGCCGCCGCCCCCGGAGGCGCTGGGCGTCTTCTTCTCGCCTGAGGGGTCCGCCCCGGGCACGGGGGAAAGGCAGAACCGGCAGATGACCGCCTCGTCCTGGATCTGCTCGGCGCAGTGGGGGCATGTCTTCATGAGAGCCTCCGGGTCAGCGGGAACCCCTGGGCAGGGCGACCTGCTGCTTGCGGAACATGGCGGCGCGCCGGCGGGAGGTGGAGTCGTCGTGACCCAGCAGGTGCAAAGTCCCGTGGGCGGCGAGGAAGAGGACTTCGGTGAGCACCGGATGGCCCTGCTCGCGGGCCTGCCGGCGGGCCTGGAAGGCCGAGACGAATATGTCGCCGAAGGGCTTCTCTCCCGAGGCCGGGCCCGGGTCCTCCGCGTAGGCGAAGGCGATCACGTCCGTGTCGCGGTCATGGCCCAGGAATCGGCGGTTGAGGACGCGCATGCGGCGCCGGTCCAGGAACACGACGTTGAGCTCCCCGCGCCCCCGCGCTCTCTCGTTGGCGAGCACGCGGCGGCAGACCTCGGCGATGGCGCGCGGCTTGCGGGCCGAGGCCGGCAGCAGGGAGCAGCCGAAGACGCGGATCGTCATGGGCGCAGGAAGACGCCGGGTAAGTTAAGAAAGTTGACCCGTGGCACCATAGTCATCGGGCGAAGGCCTTGATGACCTTGCGCACCAGGGGGTGCCGGATCACGTCCGCCTCGGTCAGGTGGTGGAAGGCGACGCCTTCCACGCCCTTGAGGATGTCCATCACCCGCACCAGGCCGGAGGCCGTGCCCTCGGCCAGGTCCGTCTGCGTGATGTCGCCGGTGACCACCATGCGCGAGCCCTCGCCCAGACGGGTCAGCGCCAGCTTGATCTGGCCCAAGGTCGTGTTCTGCGCCTCGTCGAGAACGATGAAGGCGTCGTTGAACGTGCGGCCGCGCATATAGGCCAGGGGCACGATCTCGATGATGTCGGCGTCGCGCCAGGCGCGGAAGCGCTCCGGACCGATCATGCTGTAGAAAGCGTCGTAGAGCGGCCGCAGGTAGGGGTTCACCTTCTCCAGGAAGTCCCCGGGCAGGAAGCCCAGCCGCTCGCCGGCTTCCACGACCGGGCGGCTCAGGACCACGCGCTGGACCTGGCGCGACTCCAGGGCGCGCAGGGCGCAGGCCACGGCCAGAAAGGTCTTGCCCGTCCCGGCCGGACCGATGCCGAAGGCCAGCTCGTGGCCCTGGATGGCTTCCACGTACTGCCGCTGGTTCGGAGTGCGCGCCGCGATGACGCGGCCGTTGTGCGCGCGCAGGACCGCGTCGTGCGGCAGGGGCGCCTGGACGTGCGGAGGACGGCCAGGCGCCGCGGAAACGGATGCCCTGTTCCGCGGCGCCGGGGCGCGCGCGGACTCGATGTGGCCGCGGATGTAGCGCGCGGCTTTGGAGACTCGTCCCGCCGGACCCCGCACGAGCAGGCTCAGGGCCCCGGAGTCCGGCTCCTGGCTGAGGATGAGCTCGACCGCGTAGTCCGCCTCCATCTGGCGCAGGTTCGCATCCTGTTCGCCCAGGATCGCCACGGCTTCTTCGGCGTCGCGCAGTCGGATCGTCCTCGTGGTCATCTCGGGCAGGCCTCCGTGGGGGGGAACAAAGACGGCGAAAGTCCGAGCTTCTCGGCCAGGGCCCGGGCCAGGTCGCGCTCCGCAGGATCGGCGCCGGCGGCCGGTCCGTCCAGCCAGACCAGCAGGCGGCTGCGCAGCGCGAAGAGGTCCAGGTGCAGGCCGGCGCGCTCCGCGGCCGAGAACCGGCGCAGGGCCAGGTCCAGGTCGGGCCGCATGCCGGAGGCAAGGAAATCCTCCAAGGCGGCCTGGACCGCGCCGCGCGCCAGGGCGGCCCAGGGCAGTTGGTCCGGGAGCACTCCCGCCTCGCGTCCTCCGGGCAGCAGTTCCAGCAGGCCTTCGCCGCCGGGGTCCTCGCCGCGCCGCAGCCGGCCCACGGCCGCGGCCCAATCGCGCAGGAAGGCCTTCCGGGTGCGGCTGCCCGAAGGGTCCGGCATCAGCCAGCGCAGGACCTGCAGGCGCTCCTGGCCGATGAGCGCGTCGAGCGTGAAGAAGGCCTGGCCGAAACGGCGGCAGAGCTCGGCGCGGAACTCCTCGGCCGGAGCGGCGGCGAAGGCCGCGGCCAGCCCCGCAGGCTCCTCTGCGGCGGGCAGGACCCAGGCCGCCAAGTCCAGGCGCTCGAGCTGGTGCACGCAGACCGAGGCCTCCAGCGTCTCGCGGCTCTCGGCGTCGCGCACGGACAAGGACTGCCAGGACCACGACGGGTCCCGGCCGCCGGGCAGGGGCCGGGACTCCCGGCGCAGGGCGCCGCGGGTCCAGGTGAAGCGCTCCCCCGGCCGCGGGCCGGGCCGGGGCGCCTCCCCCACTCCCAGGTGCCCCAGGAGCGCGAAGTGCGCCGCGGCGCGTGCGGCGTCCACGGCCGCGGGCTGCACCTCGCGTGACCAGAGCTGAGCGGCGTCCGTCTTCTCACCCGGGCACGCGGCCAGCCGCGCGCGCAGGCCCTCGGTCAGGTCCCGGCCCAGGGCCGCCGCGAGTTCGGCCGCCCGGCAGGCGTTCTTGAGCGCCTGCAAGGGCTCGCCGTCGCTGATGTCGCGGCTGTCGTGACCGGCCTCGGCCAGCATCAGGAGCCGGCGCTTCTGCATCTCGAGCAGGCGCAGCGCCGCCCTGGATTCGGAGGGCTTGAGGTGCCGGAGGCTGCGCCGGGAGAGGAGTTCGTCGGCCTTGCGCACGGAAGGGTCGCCCAGCAGCTCGGCGCAGGCGTCCCGCGCCTCCCAGGGGTCGCCCAGGCCGGAGCCCAGCCGCTCGGAGAAGAAGCCGTCGAGTTCCTCGGCGAAGCCGCGCAGGGCTTGGCGCAGGCCGGCGCGCCAGGCCGGCTCCAGCGGGACCGGGGCGGGCGCCTGCGGTATCGGAAGTTCCGCAGGTGCCGGCCGGACGGATGTCCTTACGGCCGGCGCCAGCTCGAACTCCTGGGGCGGGGGGAAATGGTCGAGAAAAGCCGCGTAGTTGGTCGCGGGCAGGCCGTCGGCCTCCAGATTGCGCAGGGCCTGGCCGAGGACCGCGGCGGAGCCCGGGAGCTCGAGTCCGAAGAGCTCGCCGGGCTGGACCGCGTGCACGAGCTGGGTCGAGTCGTCGGGCAGGAAGCGCGCCTTGACCGCCCGCCAGAGGGTCTCGCCGTCGCGCAGGGCCTCTGCCGAGGCGAGGGCCGCGCCCAGGCGCTCGTGCGGGAAGAACACGGCCAGTTCGGCGCCCGGAGACCGGCGCGAGAGCCAGCGGTAGGGCCGGGTGGGATTGCAGGTCTCAGGCCTGACCTCCTTCCAGTCCGCCTCGCCTCCGCCCACGATCCTCAGGCGCGCCGCCAGGCGGGCCGGCAGCACGGTGAACCGGAAGCCCTCGGCGATGACGGCTTCCAGGGTCTCCTCGTCGGCCGCCAGGCCCGGGAGCCACAGTCCCTCCGCGGGCCGGCCGAAGCGCCGGCTGAAGTCCGAGCCTCCCCAGCGCAGGACGGTCCGCTTGTCGCGCAGGGTCAGGCCCGGCAAGGGGGCGGCGACGTAGGGCTGGGCCAGGGCGTTCCCGTGCCCCAGGCGGGCGGCCGAGGCGCGGTCGGCCTCGAGTATGCGGCGGTAGGTCTCCGGGTGCGCGCGCTCAAGCCAGGCGAGCAGGAGGGGGCAGAAACTGAAGCTCAGATGGGCGTAGAGGTTGGCGCTGCCCCGCATGCGGCCGTCCCGATCCAGGACCGGATCGAAGGCCAGCGGGCCGTAGCATTCGGCGTGGGCGCGGCTGGCCTGATCGCCGTAGGGGTATGCGGAATCCTCCGGGTCGAGCCCCCAGGTCCAGGGGTTCTCGCGGGGGCTGCGCAGGAAGGCCGCGTGGAGGCAGACGGATTTCGTCACTCGGAATAGGGGTCTTCGCCCAGGTTGGAGTCCGGCTCGCGCAGTTCGCCCTCGACCTCGCCGCGCCGGACCGGACGGGCGGGGGCGGGGGCCGCCTGGCCGGGAGCCGCCTCCTCGGCCTCGTTCGGGGAGGCCGGCAGCGAGAAGTCCGCCTCCATCTTGTGCCGCTGGGCCTGGCGCAGTTGCGCGTCCGAAAGGTCGAGGAAGGCGCTGTTCTCGCGGGCCCCGGCGCTGAGCTCCGTCCAATCCGGGGTGGTGATGCCGGTGGAGACCCTGACCGGCAGATAGACGTCGCCGCCGAAGCGGATGAGCGCGCTGGTGGGCACCATCAGGACGTTCGACTTCTTGGCCGGGACCACGAGGCCAGCCCACTGCGTCCCGGGCGGGAAGAAATGCTGCGGGCTCATGACCAGATCCATGGTGAAGGTGCCGCCCGGCTGGACCTTCAGCCCTTGGACGTCGCGCACGTAATGGACGATCTTCGTGGTGAAGCGCTTCTTGGGGTCCTTGACGGCCCAGTACTCCAGGGTCATCCCGTCGCGCACCAGGTGCGCCTCCTCGGGCCGCACCCATCCCGTCATGCGCAGGTGGGCGGCGGCCTCGAAGAGCAGGGTCCGGGGCTTGACCCAGGCGTTGGAGCGCGCGAAGGCCTTGAGGATGTAGCAGGTGCTCGGGCAGCGCAGGCGGCTGGGCTGGTACATCGTCTTCCAGCGGTCCTCTAGGACGCTCTGGTCCGTGGTGTTGCGGGCGTCGCTGAGCGCGGCGAACTCCTTGTTGATGAGGACGCCCAGGTTCTGTTCCTCGTTGACCCAGACGCCGGTGGTGGTCCAGACGCGGGCGGCGCGCCCTTCGATGGTGGACTTGATGCGGAAGATGTCGGTGGGCAGGACGGTCCCCGCGACGGCGACCACCTGGTCGATGGTCCCCCGGCGCACGACGCCGGCCTCCTGCGCGGAGGCGGGCGCGGCGCAGAGCGCGGCGAGCAGGAGCGCGCGGGTCACGGCCGGCCTCCGGCGGCTCGGTCGAGGGCCGGGCTGCGGCCCTTCCACGCGTGGCGCAGGAAGGCCTCCCAGGTCCAGGGCATGCGCAGGCGGAAGAACTCGGCCAGGGCCAGGGCGTACTGCTGCATCTCCCACTGGGCGTGCTCGTCGGCGCGCAGGGAGATGAAGTTCATGAGGCTGCGGCAGTTGACCGTCCAGTAGAACTGGGTGTAG
>JAQUNT010000069.1 GCA_028717525.1 Elusimicrobiota bacterium | reverse complement strand
CAAGGCCGTCACAAACTTCAAGGCCACTCTCCCGCCGCACCAGTCGGAGCTCGCCGAGCAGGCCGTAAAGGACCCCTACCGCTTCGATTTCATAGAGATGGCCGAGGGCCTCCGCGAGCGGCGCCTGGAGTCCGGCCTGCTCGACCAGATCCAGCGCTTCCTCCTGGAGCTTGGCGCGGGCTTCGCCTTCGTCAGCCGCCAGGCGCGTCTCGAGGTCGGCGGCAAGGAGTACTTCATCGACCTGCTCTTCTACCACCTGCGCCTGCGCTGCTACGTGGTCATCGAGCTCAAGGCCGGCGAGTCGAAGCCCCCGATGCGCCGCTCCGCCTCCGCTGGGCGGGCATCGCGGTGGCTCCGAGGGCGGTTTGCTATTATAGCGTTTGCAGGCCGCCCGAGGCCGTGAGCCCTCCTTTGACTCTCGACGAGAAAACAGGCGCGGAGCGCTTCATCTTCGCCGCCGGCGCCATGCTGGTGGTGCTGGCGGCCGCGCCTTACCGCGTATTCGACCTCGACCGCTTCTTCGCGCCCAAGGAGCTGGCGCTGCACGCGGCCGCGCTCGCCCTGGTGCCGCTCGGCCTGGCCCGCGCCCGGGCCCTGAAGCTGGAGCGCGTCGACCTGGCGCTGGCGCTCTACCTCCTGCTCGGCCTGGTCAGCGCCTGGTTCGCGCCGGACCGCTGGCTGGCCGCGCGCGCCCTGGCCGTCACTCTGTCCGGGGCCGGGATCTTCTGGGCCGCGCGCTCGGCCGCCCGGGCCGGGGCGCGCCGCGCCATAATCGCTTCCGTCGGCGCCGCCGCGGTCCTGGGCGCCGCCGCCGCGCTGGCCCAGGCTTACGGCCTGGGCAGCGCCCTCTTCAGCCTGCACCGCATACCCGGCGGGACCCTGGGCAACCGGAACTTCGCGGCGCATCTCGCCGTGGTCTGCGCGCCGGCCCTGGTCCTGGCCGTCCTGCGGGCGCGCCGCGGCTGGGCCGCCGCGGCCGGCGCCGCGGGCCTGGCCGCGCTGGCGGCCGCGCTGGTCCTGACCCGTTCGCGCACCGCCCTGCTCGGCCTGCTGGCCGGCGCGGGCGTGCTGGCTTATGGCTGGCGGCGCTGGCGCGGCCTCTGGACGGACGATGGGGCGGCGTTCCGGCTCAGGGCGCTGCTGCTCGCGCCGGCGGTCGGCGTGCTGGCCGCGCTGCTGCTGCCCAATACGCTGGAATGGAAAAGCCGATCGCCTTATCTCGACACCGTCACCGGCATCGTCGATTACCGCCGGGGCAGCGGGCACGGGCGCCTGGTGCAGTACGCCCGGACGCTGCGCATCGCGGCCGCGCATCCGCTCCTGGGGATAGGCCCCGGCAACTGGAGCGTGGTCTACCCGAAATCCGTCGACGGCTTCGACCGCTCCATCGACTACAACACCGGGCGCACCACGAACCCCTGGCCCAGCAGCGACTGGGCGGCCGTGGCCTGCGAACGCGGCCTGCCCGCGCTGGCCGCGATACTGCTGGCGTTCTTCCTCCTGTTCTCGGGCGCGTGGCGCGAGGGATCTCCGGAGGGCTTGGCGCTGGCCGCGGTCCTGGCCTCCGCCACGGTGGTGGGCTGTTTCGACGCGTTCTTGCTGCTGCCGGCGCCGTCATTCCTGGTCTGGGCTCTGGCCGGAGCTTTAGCCGCGGCCTCGCCGGCGGCGTGGTCCGTGGAGCTTTCGCCGTCGGCCAGGCGCGCCTTGGCCGCGGCGGCCGCGGTCCTTTGGGGCGCGGCCGCGCTGCGCAGCTCGGGGCAGATCGCCGCCATGGCCCTGTACAGCAGGGCCCATACCGCGGCGCAGTTGGCCAGGGCCGCCCTCTGCGACCCGGGCAGCGCCCGCATAAGCTCGCGGCTCAAAGCCCTGCGCGGCAGGGCACGGGCCGCCGCGCCCGCCGCGGCGCCGCAGACTCCCGAGCCGGCGGACGCGGCGGATGACGCGCCCGAGGAGCCGGAACAGTGGGAGGCTCCGGCCCGCTAGCGGCGCCCGGCTCCTCCCAGCGATGAGAGAAGACCAGCTTGCGGCGGGCAAGAGAATGTCAAGCGCGGGGAGCGCTAAAAGCCCTATCCGGGTTGAGAGGCGAGCATTCGCCGGGAACTTCGCCTGCGGCGCTTGGCCAAGCCGAGGGCCGAGTATAGTACCATACCCATTGCGGGCCCCGGCCCGAGGCCACGATGACACGCGAAAAGATGGTCGCCTACCTGCGCCAGAACCTGCCCAAGTACGGGCTGGCGGCGGTCAAGGAAGACCTGATCAAAAGGCAGAAGTACCCCCTGCTGGAAGTCGAGGCGGCCTGCCTGGAAGCCCTCAAGCCCGAAGATCCCCTGCGCAAGGTGAAAAGCGGCCTGGCCGGAGGGGCGGCCGCGGGCATGGTCGCGCTGCTGGTCGTCCTGGCCTTGCAGCACCGGCAGCGCCCGCCCGAAGCTCCGGCCCCGGCCGCGGAGCCGGTCCCCTTGCCCGCCCCGCCGCCCGCGCGCCTGGCCGTGCTGGCCGGGCCGGCGGACACCGCCGGAGCCGCCAAGGCGCTGGAATCCGGCGTGAAGGCCTTCAAGGCCTACAAGCTCGAAGAAGCCTTGGCCGCCTTCGATGAGGCCGCGCATCTCGACCCCCACAGCGCCCCGGCCCGCTCCAATCGCGGCATCGTGCGCCTCAACCTGGCGCGCCGGCTGATGGGCTCCCCGGCCCAGGGCGAGGCGGCCGCGCATTTCCAGAAGGGCAGGCAGGATCTGCGCGACTGCGCGGCCATGGACCCCGAGCTCGGCCGCCAGACGGCGCGCTCCTTGGCGCACGACGGGGCCCAGTGGGTCCGGCGCGAGCAGGAGGCGGGCCGCAAGCCCATCGACACCAGCTTCCTGGCCGTGGCCATGGACCTCGCGGGCGACGACCCCAAGGTGCTCAACGAAGCGGCTTCGGCCTATTTATGGCTCGGCGAGGCGCAGAAGGCCCTGGGCATGCTCGACCGGGCCCTGTTCGCCGAGCCCGGCTACTTCGAGGCGCATCTCAACCGGGCCTCCGCGCTCAACGCGCTGGGCCGGCCCGCCGAGGCGCTGACCGAGCTCAACGCCGCGGAGAAGCTGGCCCCGGCCCGGCCCGAGATCAGGCAGCTGCGCGAGCTCATCGGAGCCGCGGCCCCGCCGGAACGCTGAGGCCTGGGCCCGCGAGCCCAGCCCCGCCTAGGTCCTTGGGACCTTGCCAGGGCCCAGCCGATTTGGCATAATAGCCCAGAAGCAGATCGGATGCTTCGGAGATACCATGAAAAAGCGCGCTGTCCGCCCCTACTACATCATCGAGCCTTAGTCCTTCAGCATAGGATAACGACCGACCCAGGGCTCCGGCGCCCGCACCGCGCCTGGAGCCCTTTGGTTGCCCATCGACCATGGCCAAGAAGCGCCTGAAGTACCGCCCCATCGCCGCGGCGCTCGAAGTCACCTTGCGCTGCGACATGTCCTGCATCCATTGCGGGTCCAACGCCACCCGCCGCGACCGGCCCGATTCCTTGAGCTTCGCGGAGTGGTGCGGGGTGGTCGACGAGCTCAAGAAGCTCAAGGTCCCCCACTGCACGCTCTCCGGCGGCGAGCCGTTCCTTTATCCCAAGTGGCGCGAGCTGGTGACCTACATCCGCGGCCGCGGCCTGGGCGTCAACTTCATCAGCAACGGCTACAACATCACCGAAGCCGACATGGAGTTCATGAAGGCCTCGGCGGTCGAGCACATCGGCGTCAGCCTGGACGGCGACGAGGCCGTCCACGACCACATCCGGCGCAAGCCCGGCTCTTTCGCCAAGGTCGTCAAGCTCTTCCGCATGGGCCGGTCATACGGCATCCCGGTCTACCCCGCCAGCTCCATCAACAAGCTCAATTTCCCGGTGCGGGAGAAGATGCTGCGCATCGTCCTTGAGAACGGCATCAAGGCCTGGCAGGTGCAGATCGTCAACTCCTTCGGACGGGCCGGCAAGCTGCGCGGCAAGCTCATCCTCGACCCCGATCAGTTCACCACGCTCTGCGACGACGTGCTGCGCTGGCAGAAGGACAACGCCGGGCGCCTGCGCATCCTGCCCGCCGACTCGCTGGGCTACTGCCACCCGGTGACCGACGCCATGCTGGGCGACTACGAGTGGCAGGGCTGCAACGCGGGCATGTACGTGGTCGGCATACAGGCCGACGGCACGGTGCTCGGCTGCCTCTCCTTGCAGGACAAGGCCTTCTCCGCGGGGAACGTGCGCGAGCGCCCGCTCTCCGAGATCTGGGCCGACGACAAGGCCTTCGCCTACACCCGGCGCCACGACCCCGCCAAGCTCGAAGGCGCGTGCAAGACCTGCGGCAAGGCCGCGGTGTGCAAGGCCGGCTGCCTGGGCATGGCCTTCTCCACCTCGGGCACGATCGGCCGCAACCCCTACTGCTACAAGGCCATCACGGAAAGCCGCGCCGCGAAATGACCTTCGCCGAGGAGGTCCTGGTCAACGTCCTGGCCCTGGACCGGGCCTTCAAAGACTTCGAGTTCCTCCACGTTTCTCTGGCCCCGGCCCGCCTGCGGGGCCGCGCTTCCCGCATCCGCCCGGCCCGGGCCTTGGCCAGGCTGCGCGAGCTCTACGAGCAGGTCGATGCCTCGGGCCTTTCGGACGAGGCCCCGCGCTTCCGCCGCACCTACGCGCAGGACTTTTTGCGCTGCGTCATCGCCCAGGCCGAGACCTTCGTCTGCGCAAAGAGGCGGGATTTCGCGCAGACCGTGAGCCGGCTCATGGCCGCGCCCATCCTGGAGCCTTTCGACCTGGAGCAGGAGCTGGCCGAGCTCCAGGCCCTGCTGCGGCGCCAGGGATTCAAGTCCGTGGCCGAGTTCAACCTCTCCAAGCGCAAGCTGAGCTTTTCCAGCCGGAACCGGCTTGCGGACTATGTCCTCGGTTTCGTGGACGAGGTCGCGGCCAAGCTCTCGTCCCGCTGCGGCAAGGTCTTCGGCTGCGACCTCAAGGCCCTCATCTCAAGCTCGAAACTCCGGATCACCGCCCCGAAGAAGGGCGATCCTCCCTGCTTCTACCGCTACGAAGGCCGCGGCCGCGGCTCCTTGGGCATCGCTCTGCAGACCGAGTTCTCCGAGAACTTCCTGCGCAACTTCATCTCCCACGAGGCGGTGCCCGGGCATCATCTCTACTACCTGCTCAAGCAGCAGCGCGTAGACCGAGGCCGCACCGACGCCATAGACCTCGTGGATACCTATTATTCCCCGGAGAACGTGGTCAACGAGGGGCTCGCGGTCAACGCGGACCGGCTCTACGGACAGGTGCTCGACGACTCCTCACAGCTCTCGGCCCAGGTGGAGAAGTTCCTGCACCGGGTCTTCTATAACTGCTGGCATCGCCGCAACATCGAGCGCCGCCCGTTCGAGGCGCTTGCCCTGCGCATACTGCGCCGCTTCATGGGCCACTCGGAGGCCCGCATCGCGGGCCAGCTGCGCTACCACGTGCGCGAGGCGCGCTACTACTCCCCGGTCTATCCCTTGGGCATCCGCCTGGTGGAGCGCCTGGCCAAGGGCTTGGCCCTGGCCGAGCTCCCCGCGCTCTACGCCCAGCAGTCCGTCTCCACCTTGAAAAAATGGCAGAAGAGCAAGGCCGCCTGAGCTTCCGATGGCGGTCCGGAATCATCCCGGCGGGATCGCCTTCGGTCCTGCTGGCACGATCAGAGCCGGCTCTTCTAATATGTCGAAAATGGCCTGCGCGCAGTAGACGCGGTCTCGCTTGCTCTTGTTGATCTGACGGACCACGCCCAGTCTCTCCAGCTTCTCGATGCCGCGCTGCGCCGTGGTGAACGCGACCCCCAGCTGCTTGGCCGCCTTGTTGATGGTGACGAATGGATTCGCGGCCAGCATCTCGACAAGCTTCTCGGGGACCTGAGACGGGCGACCGCCCGCATCGGCTGCGCCGCGGCCCCTCTTTCCCCCGGACACTCTGCCAGCCTCGATCCGCCAAGCCTCCAAGAGTCTGTTGATGCGCTCTGCCCGGGACAGAGCGTCCTCCGATTGGCGAGCCACGCCATTGAGGAAATAGGTGAGCCAAGCTTCCCACTCGCCGCGCGCACCGACGGCGCGCAGCAGATCATAGTAATCGCGTCGGGTCGCCTCGAAGAACGCGCTCAGGTAGAGGAGCGGCGTGGGCATGATCTCGCGCTCCACCAAGAACAGGGTTATGAGCAATCGGCCGACTCGTCCATTGCCGTCCAGGAAAGGGTGTATCGCCTCGAACTGGTAATGGGCCAAAGCCGCCTGCACCAAGGGCGGCGTGTCGCGCTCGTGCAGGAATTCTTCCCAAGCGCCAAGGCAGTCCATCAGGTCGTCCGGCGGCGGGGGAACATAGGACGCTTGGGCCAGAGTGCAGCCTGGGGCGCCGATCCAGTTCTGGCTTCTTCGGAATTCTCCCGGGGTCGCGCGCTCGCCCCGGACCCCTTGCAGCAGCCGTTCATGCAGCTCGCGCACCAAGCGGAGAGACAGAGGAAGTCTGTCGAGACGTCTGATCCCATATTCCAGGGCCGCGACATAGTTCCCGACTTCTCGGAGGTCATCGGGGCTCCGCTCGATGGGCACTCCAGCTTCGGCCTCTAGAAGCTCTCCCAGCGTGGCTTGCGTGCCTTCGATCCTGCTGGAGAGCACGGCCTCCCGCCGAATGAACGGCCGCATGAGCAGGTGCGGGTTGGGCAAACGACCGCCTTCGCCGGCCAAACGGCCGATCAGATGGTCCGCATCGGATTGGGCCTTGACCAACTTCGGCGTCCAGACCAACTCTGGAGGGAGCGGGTCCGGGATGTATGCCGAATAGCCGCCTGGGCGGCGAATCCAGCGGCCCGGAGGTCTTGGAGCGGCGGCAGGGTCTTTCTTGAGCATCGAGAATAGCCCACTAGCTTATTATCGGATAGTGTATGGTTTCGCAAATAGTATGTCAACCTATTTTCGAAACCTCCCCGGACTGGTCGAGCCGCGCCCTGATCCGGGCGTTCGCTTTTGCGGCGTTTTGATATCATAGGTCCAATCGGGCTCGGCGGGGCTCCCCTGGGGGCCTGCGGCTGCCGGCCCTCTACGCCCAGCAGTCCGTCTCCACCTTGAAAAAATGGCAGAAGAGCAAGGCCGCCTGAGCTCCCCCTTCGCCGCGGTCATCACCGCGCGCTTGACCTCGAATTTCGGGACCTACCTCAGCATGATCGCGCTCAACGTCTACATGCTGGAGCTCACCGACTCGCCCACCTGGATGGGCCTGACCTTGGCCGTGAAGGTGCTCTCCGGCATCGCGGCCACTCCGTTCATCGGCCATGCCGTGGACCGCATGGACCGCAAGAAGCTCATGGTCTTCTCGGACCTTACGCTGGCTGCGGCCATGCTTCTGCTGGTGGTGCTGCCGCTGCCCTGGATGAAGGGCTACATAGTCCTCTTGATGGCGCTCTTGGGCGTGTTCTCCACTCTCTTTGACACCGCGCTCAACGCGGCCACTCCGGTCATCCTGGGCAGCCGGGACACCTTGCGCGCCAACTCCTGGCTCATAGGCGGACGCAACCTGGTGGTGGCAGGAGCCGGGCTCTGCGCGGCCGGGGCCGGCTTCCTATTCAAAGGCTACAACGCGATCTTCATCATAGACGCCGCCACCTACCTGGTCTCAGCCGGCGTGCTCGGGCTGCTCTCCATGCGCACCAGCGAGGGCCGCGCCGCGGTCGAGGCTCCTGCCGCGGGGCTCATGGACAAGCTGCGCTCCGGCTTCCAGGAGATCGACCGCCTTCCCAACTCCCGCACCGTGGCGCTCTTCCTCCTGATCCTGCTGCTCGACACGTTCGCCAGCGGCTCGCACAACATCGGCTGGCCGGTGTTCTCGAAGATCCTGCGGCCCGAGAAGCCCATGTTCTACTACGGCTTCATCCTCTTCTTCTACGCCTGGGGCAACGTGGCCGGGATCTACCAGCTCAACCGCATGGCCTGGCTCCAGCGCTTGCGGCCCGAGACCTTGTACCTGGCCTTCACCGCGATCATGTCCGCGGGGATGATCCTCATCTTCCAGACGCGGCTGCCCTGGTTCATCGCGCTGGCTTCCTTCGTGGCCGGCGTGGGAGACGGGACCTATCAGACCTATTTCACCACCTACATGCAGCAGGTTCCCGACGCGGTGCGCGGCAAGATCTTCGCTTTGAGCGGCCTGGCCGTGCGCACGGGATTCTCCGTGGGCTTCTTGGCCGCGCCTTTGGCTTTGCAGAGCCTGTCCGTGGCGGCCGTGGCCGCGCTCTTCCACGGCCTGGTCCTGGCTGCCATAGCCGCGGTGTTCATCCTGAGACCCTATAAAGAGAGGACTTTATGACCAAGAGGACCGTCATGATCACCGGAGCCAGCCGCGGCTTGGGCCGGGCTCTGGCCTTGGCCTTCGCGCCGCAGGCCGCGAGGCTCGTGCTCACCGCGCGCGAGAAGGAGAATCTGGCCGACAGCGTCGCGGCTGTCCGCAAGGCGGCGCCAGGCTGCGCGGTGCGCGCCGCCGGAGGCGACCTGTCGAACCGCGACGGCGTGGACAAGCTCTTGGCCGAGCTCGGAAGCGAGCTTCTGGGCGGCGTTGAC
>JAQUNT010000068.1 GCA_028717525.1 Elusimicrobiota bacterium | reverse complement strand
GGCGGGGTGACGGACGAGCAGATCCGCTCCGCGGCCCGGGGCGTGGCCTCCTACAAGGGCCGGCCGTGGTCCTCCACCGAGTACAACATGGCCTACGGCACGACCTACTGGAGCCTGGAGGAGCGGGGCGCCACGTCGGAGCAGTTGCAGCTCTTCGAGAAGCTCTGCGACGAGGCTCCGGTGCGCGCCGGGGGCTTCAACCCCTGGTCGGGCGACTGAGGCTCAGCCCAGCTCGAAGCTGGTCACGCCGAAGATGCGCTCCACCGGCAGAGGCGGCGCCTGGCGGCTGTACATCCGGGCGGTCTTGAACACCGGCCGCATGCCGTAGCGCCCGGCCAAGGCCACAGCCTCCGGGTTGACCCCGGGGACGTCCAGGTAGAAAAGCGAGCCTGGAGCCGCGCGCAGCAGCAGGGCGCGCAGGAGGGCGTCGGCGGCCTCGCCGTCGTCGGCGAAGAGCGGCCCGACCTTGCTGCCCTTGCGGCAGGCGCGCAGCACGCCGTAGCCCGCCAACCGGCCGTCTCTCAAAAGGCCCAGGCTCACCCCGCTGCGCTGGCCGATCCAAAGGGATAGGAAGCCCGGCCGCGGGGCCGGGAAGAACTTCCGGTCGTAGTCCGAAAGCGTCTGGAACGGCACGGCGGAGAGTTCGACGACGCCCGGCGGCGCGGCCAAAGGCCGGCGCGCTTCCCCCTCGAAGCGGATGTTGTTGTAAGCCAGCTTGAAGCCGAAAGCCTCGTAGTTCCTGATCTTGGCTTCCACCCCGTCGAGCCCGATGTTGCGGTCCCCGAGGGCCGACAGCGCGGCCCGGCCCAGGGCCACGCCCACCCGCCCGCCGCGCAGCTCCGGAGCCACGATGAAGAAGCCGATGAAGCCGAAATGCTCGTCGTAGGCCGCGGCCGAGATGCAGCCCACGGTGCGGCCGCGGGATTCGCAGAGGAAGAACGCCTCGGGGAAGGCCCGGTAGAAGCAGTCCGCGTCGTCTACTCCCGGGTTCCAGCCCTCGGCCGCGGCCCAGTCCACGGCCAGGCCCACCTCGCGGCGGTCCATGCGGCGCACGACCAGGTCCATGGGCCCTACTCTACCAGATTTCCGGACGGCCCGTATGAGGTATCATATCGCCATGAAAAAGACCCCGCTCCTGCTGTCCGCCCTCGTCCTCGCCTTGGCCTGCCCCGCGGGGGCCGCCGCCTCCCCAGCTCCGCTCAAACGGGCCGCCCGGGAAGTGCAGGAGGTGCTCAACAGGCTCGACCGCAATCTCGCCTCGGCCGCGCGCAGCCTCGCCAAGTCCGGCCTGACCGGGGACGCGGCCCGCAAGACCCTCACGGAGCTCTGCCTGGCCAACACCGAGGTGGTGGACTGCGCGGCCGTTGACCTTGCGGGCCGCATGGTCGCCGTCGCGCCGGCCCAGTACGCCGCCCATGAGGGCGCGGACATCAGCAAGCAGGAGCAGGTCCGGAAACTGCACTCCACCAAGAAGCCCGTGCTCAGCCGGGTCTTCCGCGCCGTGGAAGGCTACGACGCCCTCGACCTCGAGCAGCCGGTCAAGGGGCCGGACGGCGGCCTGCTGGGCTCGGTCAGCATGCTCATCAAGCCCGAGGCCTTGCTGGGCGGTCTGCTGGCGCCCTTGAGCGCGGACGGCAAGCTCGCGGTCAAGGCCCTCCAGGAGGACGGGAAGGTCCTCTACGCTTCAGCCCAAGGCCTGGGCAAGACCGAGCAGAAGGCCTCGGTCGGCCTGCACGGCACCCGCTGGCGGCTGGAGGCCGGGCCGGCCGCGCCCTAGGCGGCCTTGCTCCCGGAGGCCCAGCGCGCGATCCGGTCGAAGTACAGGAAGAAGACCGGGGTCACGTAGAGCGTCAGGAACTGGGAGAAGAACAGCCCTCCCACCACGGCCACGCCCATGGGCATGCGCGCCTCGCCGCCCGCGCCGACGCCCAGGGCGATGGGCAAGGTCCCCAGCAGAGCCGCCAAAGTCGTCATCATGATGGGGCGGAAGCGCTCCTTGCAGGCCTCGTAGATGGCCTCCTCCGGGCCCAGGTTCTTGCTGCGCGCGAGTTCCAGGGCCGTGTCCACCATCATGATGCCGTTCTTCTTCACGAGGCCCACGAGCATGATGACGCCCACGAAGGCGTAGATGTCGAGCTCCATGCGGAAGATCCACAGGGAGAACAGGGCCCCGAACCCGGCCAAAGGCAAAGCCGAGAGGATGGTGACCGGGTGCCAGTAGTTCTCGTAGAGCACGCCCAGCACCACGTAGATGAGGAAGATGGTCACGACCATGAGGAAGCCCAAGGAAGCCATGGACTTCTTGAACTCCGCGGCCGAGCCCGTGAAGTCCGTGCTCACGGTCGGCGGCAGGACCTCGCCCTCGAGCTTCTTGACCGCGGCCATGGCGTCGCCGATGGAGGTGCCCGGCTTGAGGTTGAAGGAGATGGTGGCGGCCGGGATCTGCCCCTGGTGGTTGACGGTCAGCGGGGCCGCGGTGGGGTCTATGCGCGAGATCGTGGAGAGCGGCACCAAGGCCCCGGTGCTGGAGCGCAGGTAGATGCGGCCCACCGCGGCCGCGTCCTGCATGAACTGGGGGTCCAGCTCCAGGATGACGTAGTACTCGTTGGTCTCCCCGTAGATGGTGGAGACGTAGCGCGAGCCGAAGGCCGAGTAGAAGGTGTCCTGGATGGTCTGCAAAGACACCCCCAAGGAGGAAGCCTTGTCCCGGTCGATGATGATGCGCAGCTTGGGCTTGCGCAGCTGCACGTCGGAGCTCACGTCGGTCAGGCCGGGCAGGGCGCGCAGCTTCTGCTCCATGATGGGGGTGAGCCGGTAAAGATCGTCGAGGTTCGGGGTCTGCAGCACGTACTGCCACAGGGCGTTGGTGCTCTTGCCCCCCACGGTGATGGGCGGGGGGTTGTTCAGGAAGGCCATCAGACCGGGAACGGAGTTCAGGGGCTTGCGGAAGGAATCCAGGATCCGGTCTATGGTGCGCTTGCGCTCCTCCGCCGGCTTGAAGCCCGCGAACACGAAGCCCGTGTTCTGGGTGCTCATCCCGGCCACGGAGATCATGCTCACCAGGTCCGAATCCTCGGAGAGGAGGGCATTCACCTTCCTCTGATGTTCCATCATCTGGGCGAAGGTGGCCTTGTCGTCGGCCTGGGTGTAGATGGTGAAGAAATTGCGGTCCTGGCTGGGGATGAAGCCCTTGGGCAGGACCTTGAAGAGCAGCCCCGTGCCCACCAGCACGATGCCCGTCAGCCACAAGGAGAGGCTCTTGCGGGCCAGGGCCTGCTTGAGGGTGCGCGCGTAGAACTCGTTCATGGCCAGCAGGCCCTTCTCCACCGCCTCGAAGAGCCGGTTCTGCTTCTTCTTCTCCTTGTCCCGGCCCATGCCCTTGAGCATCACGCTGCACATCATGGGCGTGAGCGTTATGGCCAGGAAGCCCGAGACCAATATGGCCACGGCGATGCTGACCGCGAACTCGCGGAACAGGCGGCCCACCAGCCCGCCCATGAACAGCAGGGGCACGAAGACCACCACCAAGGACAGGGTCATGGAGATGATGGTGAAGCAGATCTCCTTGGAGCCGTTGAGGGTGGCGGTCATGCCGTCCTCGCCCAGCTCCTTGTGCCGGATGACGTTCTCCAGCATCACGATGGCGTCGTCCACCACGAAGCCCACGGACAGCACCAAGGCCATCATGGAGAGGTTGTTGAGGGAGAAGCCCAGCACCTTCATGACCGCGAAGGTGGCCACCAGGGCCAGGGGGATGGTCACGCTGGGGATGATGGTGGGCTTGAACTCCCGGATGAAGAGGAAGATGACGACGATGACCAGCACGATGGTCAGCAGCAAGGTGAACTGCACGTCCTTGATAGACTCCTTGATGAAGAGCGACTGGTCGAAGACGTCGTGGATGCCGACCGAGGCCGGGATGAGTTGGCGGATCCTGGGGAAGGCGTTGCGGATCTCCTGCACGACCTCCACCGTGTTGGTGCCCGGCTGGCGCGTGACCGCCACCACCACCGCGTCCTGGCTCTTCTTGTCCGCCACGTACCAGGCCGTGGACTTGTTGTACTGCACGTCGTCCTTGGCCGTGCCCAGGTCCTTGATGCGGACCGGGTAGCCGTTCTGGTACTTGACGATGAGGTCGCCGTACTCGGGGCCCTTGAAGAGCTGGCCCGGGATCTCCAGGGTGAAGGACTGCTGGAGGCCGTCGATCTGCCCGGAGGGCAGGTTCACGTTGCCCCCGCGCACGGCCGCGGCCACCTCGGCCAAGGTTATGTTGCGGCTGGTCAAAGAGTCGGGGTTGACCTGGATGCGCACCGCGAACTTCTTGGAGCCGTAGATGTTGACCTGGCCCACGCCGCTCAGTGTGGAGATGTAGCGCGAGACCGTGGTCTCCGCGTATTCGTTGACCTGGGAGATGGGCAGGGTCTGCGAGGCCATGGCGAAGTAGATGACCGGCTGGTCCGCGGGGTTGACCTTCAGGTAGGTCGGGGGCGTGGGCAGGTTGGTGGGCAGGAAGCCCTGCGCCGCGGCGATGGCGGTGTTGACGTCCACCGCGGCCGAGTCCACGTTGCGGTCCAATGAGAACTGCAGGACGATCTGGGTGGTGCCCTGGGAGTTCTTGCTGCTCATGGCCTCCAGGCCGGCGATGCTGGAGAACTGCTTCTCCAGGGGCGTGGCCACGGAGGCGGCCATGACCTCGGGGCTGGCGCCGGGCAGGCTGGCGTTGACCACGATGATGGGGAAATCCACGGTGGGCAGGTCGCTGATGGGCAGCAGCTTGTAGCTGATGGCGCCGAAGAAGAGTATGGTGACCATGACCAGGACGGTCATGACCGGCCGGCGGATCCAGATCTCGGAGAGGTTCATGCGGGCTCCCGGGGCGCTACGGCGCCTTGGCCGCGACCTTGGCGCCGTCGATCAGGCGGATCTGGCCGTCCGTCACCACGGTCTCGCCCGCGGCCAGCCCCTTGGCCACCACGGTCTCGTCGCCCACCACGCGGTCCACGGTCACCTGGCGCAGCTCGACCGTGCTGTCGCCGCGCACCACGAAGACGTAGTCCCCCTCCTGCCCCTTCTGCACCGCGGTGGCGGGGACCACCACGGCGTCCTTCTGGGTGTCCCAGGTCAAAGTGACGTTGGCGAACTCGCCCGGGAAGAGGCTGATGTCCTGGTTGGGGAACTCCCCCTTCATCATGATCATGCCCGTGGCCGGGTCCACCGCGTTGTCCAGGAAGGCCATGGTGCCCTGCAGGGGCTTGGAGCCCGGCCCCGTCTCCTGCGCCACCACCTTGAGCGGGCCCTTGTCCTTGACCGATCGGAGGGCCGGCAGGTACCTTTCGGGCATGGAGAACCTGACGTAGATCGGGACGAGCTGGTTGATGGAGAGCAGCTTGGTGTCGCTCTTCTTGACCCCGGCGCCCTCGTGAACCTGGAGCGAGCCGGTCTTGCCCGCGATGGGCGCCGCGACCGAGCAGTACTGCAGGTCGAGCTGCGCGGAGGCCACCTGGGCCCGGTAGCCGTCCATGTCCGCGATCATCTTGTGGAGGTTCGTGTGGTGCGTCTCGTACTCCTCCTGGGAGGCGGCGCCCCCGTCGAAGAGCTTCTTGTAGCGCGCCTCCTCGGACTTGAGGAAATCCAGCTGCTTCTGGTTGCTGGCCAGGTCGGCCTGCAGCTTCTGCAGCTTCTCCTTGTAGGGCGCCGGGTCGATGACCATGAGCAGGTCGCCCTTCTTGACCATGGCGCCTTCCCTGATGTTGACCTTGAGCACCTCGCCGTCGACGCGGGCCGTGACCTGGACCGTGCGGATGGGCTCGGCCGTCCCGGGCGCCTGGTACATCATGGGCATCTCCTTCTTCTGGACCGGGGCCGTGGTCACCGGGACCGCGGCGTCGCCAGTCTTGGCCTTCTTCTTGCATGCGCCCATCGGCGCCGCCAGAGCCAGGATACCCGCTGCCAGCAATAGTCTGTTCATCATCGCATCCCCATGGTCTTCTCGATGTTGGCCCGCGCGAGCTTGTAGTTGGTCAGCGCCGTGATGAGGTACAGGCGGGCGTTGCTGTAGAGCACGGCGGCGTCGGTGACCTCCACGGGCGTGCCCGAGCCCGTGGTGTAGCTCGTCTCCGCGATGTCCCGGTTCTCCTTGGCCTGCTCGACGCCCAAAGTCGCGGTCTGGATGGCCTTCTCGGCCTCCTGGAGGGAGAGGAAAGCCTTGCGGGCGTCGAGCCCGATCTGCAGCTTGAGGCTCTCCACCTGGGTCTCGGTCTGGCGCATGAGGTCCTTGGCCTCGGATATCTTGCCGACCTTGCGCAAGCCCGTGAAGAGGTCGGCGGTGAGGTTGACGCCCGCGTTCCAGCCGTTCGTATAGGGCGAGATGCTGCCCCCGAATTGGTAGCCCGCGCTCGCGTAGAAGGCCGGGAAAAGGTCCCCGCGCGCCGCGGAGAGGCTCTTGCGGGCCGACTCCACCTGCGCGTTCAGGGCCTTGAGGTCCTGCCGCTGCGCGAAGCTCCGGGCCAGGATGTCTTCGAGCGTGATGTCGTACTTCTCGAAGTCGAGGTTGACCACGATGTCGAAGGGAGGGGCGTTGACGAAGTTCATGGCCGTGGCCAGCACCGCCTGCGCCACCTGCTGGTCTTTGTCGGCCTTGAGGAAGTCGAGCTCGGCGCTGCTCAGGTCGGTCTCCGCCTTGGTCACGAAGTACTTGGGCCGCACCCCCGCCTCGAACCGGGTCTTGGCCACGGAGAGGTGCTGCTTGTACTGCTCGACCATCTCCACGCGCAGGTCGCGCGCGCGCTTGGCCTGCAGCAGGTTGTAATAGGAGTTCTTGACCTCGGCGGAGACCAGGACCGCCTGGGCGTCGCGCCGGGACCGGGCCGCGTCGCGCAGGAAGCGGGTGGCCTTGACCGAGGAGTAGCGCTTGCCGAAGTCGAAGAGGAGCTGGCTGACCGACACCTGGCCGGTCTTGTAGTTGAAGTCGTTGATGGTGGCGGGGCTGTAGGGGTCTTGGGCGTTGCGCATGACCGCCTGGTTCTTCTGGTAGCCGGCCGTGGCGCTGGCCGAGGGCAGGAGCACGGAGCGGTCCTGGGTCAGGCGCGCCTCGGCTGCGTCCGCGGCATAGCCCAAGCCGCGCAGGTCCGGGTCCTGGGCCAAGGCCGCGGCGATGCAGCGTTCCAGGGGCAGGACATCTCCGGCCTGGATGACGGGCGGGGCGGACGGTTCCGCGGCGGAAGCCGCGGCGGCCAGAAATAGAATCGCAAAGATTCCTGTAGATCTCACCCGGAGCCTCCTCGCGGATTCGCGCCTGCTGGGTTCAACGGCCGCAGAGACTATAGCCTTTTCCGCGCGCGGCTGACAATCGCCTCAGAACCCGGAGTCCGGGACCTGGGCGGCCATCATGTCGCGCAGGGCCGCGGCTCCGGCCGGGGCGGTGAAGAACAGGTAGGACTTGACCGCGAAGCCCTGCGGGTCCATGTCGTGCAGGGTCAGGCTGACCTCGGAGACCGACTCGAAGCCGCCGCGGCCGCGCTCCCGGAAGCGCCGCATCAGCTCCTCGCGCAGCCCGCCTTCCATGGTGGCCAGCTGCAGGGAGTAGGAGATATACTCGCCCTGGGCGCGCGGGATGAGCCGGGGCGCCGCGCCGTAGCCCTGCACCGAGAAGTGGTGTCCGGCTTCGTGCGCGATGTAGGAGACCAGCAGCTCCCGGCTGGGCGCGACGCCCAAGGGGGTGTTCTCCGCCGGGGTCTGGGCGAAGCGCCGCCAAGACTTGATGTAGACCTCGCGGGTGTCCGTGTCGTAGAAGCCGTGCATGTTCTCCACGCCGTACTTCTGGTAGCGCTCCGGGAAGCGCTCGGCCATGACGATGCGCAGGGGAACCTTGGGCGCCACGCCCTGCTCGGCCATGAAGCGCAGGGCCCGGTTGAAGCCCTGGCAGGCCAAAGCCGCGTCCTCGTCCGTCTCGGCCTCGATCTGGACCCAAGGCGAGCCGCAAAGCCGCGCGGCCCCGGCCACGGACTCTCCGGCGGCGGCGATCTGGTCTTCCCAGGACGCCTGCGCCCAGGGGGCCAGGCAGAGGGCCGCGAGCAGGAGGGCTAGCGGCCGCAAGGCGAGACTCCCGCCTTCATGTAGCGTTCGCGGAACTCGGTCTGCACGGAGATCGCTTCGCCCTCCATGCCGTCGTCGAACTGCTCGATCGGGATCTTCTTGTACATCACCTGCACGTAGTGGACCAGCTCATGGGCGATGGAGTCGTCCACGAAGCGGCCCACGCGCTGGTAGTACTCGGCCTCGTTGAGCACGTAGATCTCGTTGCGCGCGGCCACGTACACGTTGAGGAACATCTCCGGCCGCATCTGCCACTGCGGCTCCACCGCGTCCTGGAACTGCTTCAAGGGGGTCTTATCCTGGAGATAGAGCGGAGGCATGGGCAGCTCCGGCCGGGCCGCGACGCCCATGATGGACAGCACGCCGGCGAAGGTGCACTGCAGGTCGTGCCTGGGCTGCGTGTAGCTCTTGATGGGGGCGGCCTTCACCGCGGCGCTCAGTTGCGCCTGCACGGAGGAGAGGTCGGGCAGCTGCTGCGCCGGGGCGGGCGAAGCCAGGGCCAGGAGCAGGAAG
>JAQUNT010000067.1 GCA_028717525.1 Elusimicrobiota bacterium | reverse complement strand
CTCCGCGAACCAGTCCGGCTCATGGCCGGCCAGGATGGACGGGCCGAAGGGCCGCCAGGGCTCGCGGCCCTTGATGCGGTTGACCCGGCCGTGCATCTCGGGCCGCCGCGGGTCGGCCAGGATGCTGCGGCTGCCCAAAGCCCGGGGGCCGAACTCCATGCGGCCCTGGCACCAGCAGACCACCCGGCCCCGGGCCAGCAGCCGGGCCGCGGCCGCGGCCACGGAGCCGGGCCGGCGGAAGGGCAGGCCCGCGTGCCGCAGGGCCGCCTCGGCCTGCTCCGGCGTGAAGCCCGGGCCGAGGTCGGCGCGGCGCATGGTCCCGGAGGCGGCCGCGGCCTCGAGCGCCGCGCCCAGGGCCGTGCCCGCGTCGTTGGCCCCGGGCTGGACGAACATGGCCCGCGGCCGCAGCTCATCGCGCAGCCGCGAGTTGAGCCGGCAGTTGAGGGCCACGCCGCCGGCCAGGCAGAGTCCCTCGGCCCCGGGCCGGACCCCGCAGTCCCGCAGCCAGGCGAGGAGGAACTCCTCGAGCGCGGCCTGCAGGGAGGCGGCCAGGTCCTGGTGCCGGCGCGTCAGGGGCGAGCCGGGCGCGCGCGCCAGGGCCGCGAAGCGCTCCGCCAGGCCGGCTTCGTGGATGGAGAGCTCGCCGCGCCAGGACAGAAAGTCCGACAGGTCGCAGTCCGGCTGGCCGAAGGAGGCCAGGGCCATGACGCTGCCCTGTCCGTGGGCGCCGAAGCCCAGCAGGCGCGTCACCGTCTCGTAGACCCCCCCGATGGAGCGGTCGTCCAGGCTGAGGAGCTCGCGGACCTGGCGCAGGCGGCCGCGGGAGGCCCGGAACACGGCCGCGGTCTCCCGGTCGCCGCGGCCGTCCACGGTGAGGACCCAGGAGTCCCCCAGCCCGGAGACCCGCCAAGCCGAGGCCGCGTGGCAGAGGTGGTGGGGCAGGTAGGCCACGCGCCCGCAGCGCAGCGCCGGGATGGGCCCGCCCGCGCCGAGCGGGGAGTAGGCCGCGCGGTAGCGCGCGGGGATGCCGTTGACCGCGATGAGGTCCATGTCGTCGAGGGTGAGGCCCCGGGGCGCGAGCAGGGCGCCGATGGAGCGGCGGCAGAGGACCTCCTCCAGGCACAAGGTGGGGTCCGCGGCGATGGTCACGCCGGGGCGCCCCTCGGGCTGGAAGCCGTAGTGGCGCACCCGGGCCAGGCGCTCCTCCTCGACCGCGCCCAGCACGGCCCCGTCCTCGACCAAGGCGGCCGCGTGCTCCTGCATGGTGGTCACGGAGAGGCCCAGGATTCGGCGCGGCCGGACGGGCCGGCCCGGCCGGGGCAGCAGATACGAGGGCGGGAAGAGCGCGGGCAAAGGCGGCCCGGGCTCGCCGCGCAGGCGGGAGAGCCAGCCGGGGCGATGGCGCAGGGCGCGGCTCCAGGTGGCGCTGGAGGCTCCGTAGCGCGGCCGCCGCGCGTCCTGGGGGCAGGCTTCGACGCAGTCGAAGCAGCGCAGGCAGGGTCCGCGCCCCGCCGGGCAGACCGCGGCGCAGAGGCCGCAGCGTCGGCAACGGCCAAGGTCCACGAGCACCGGCGCGGCCGAGCGGCCCGCGGGCTCGGCCGCGATGGTGGGCCGGCGGGCCACGGCCCATTCCAGGCCGTCGAGCAGGATATCGGCTTCGGGCTCGACCCAGGGGCCGTCGGCCATGGCGCGCTCCAGCCAGTCCAAAGCCTGCGGCGAGCGCGAAGCGGCCAGGATCAAGGCCGGGCGCACCCCCTGCGGCCCTCCGGGGCGGCGCCAGCCCCTCAACCGGACCGCGCCCAGCCGCCGGCGCAGCCTGGCCTCGGCGGCGGCGCGGCCCCGGGTCTCGTCCCAGACCTCGGCCAAGGCCACGGTCTGCCAGGGCCGGCGGCGACGGTCCAGCAGGCGGCCGTCCAGGCCCCGGGCCGCGGGCTCGCTGCGGCAGGGCAGCAGGGGCGACATCTGGGAGCGCAGCCAGGTCAGGGCCCGCTGGGCGCTCTCGGTTCGGCCGGCGCCTGCGGTATCGGAAGCTCCGCAGGCACCGGCCGGACGGACTTCCTTACGGCCGGCGCCTGCGGTATCGGAAGCTCCGCAGGCACCGGCCGGACGGACTTCCTTACGGCCGGCGCCGGCGGGCAGGCGCAGGACCGCCTCGTCGTCGCGCAGGACCAAAGCGAAGCGGTCCAGCCCGGCGGCGCGCAGCCCGCCCAGGAGCCTGTGCGGCTCCAGGCGCGTCCCGAAGAAGTCCGTGACCGGAAGCCTCGGCATCGTCGTGCCTGATGTCAATGGTATTATATAGAAAGCGCAAGGGCGCGCCATGGCCAATCTAGGCTACCTGCAGGTCGTGCGGCGGTGCAATCAGAGCTGCCGCTTCTGCTCCAACCCGGCCAACCGGCGGGAGCTCCCCCTGGCCCGGGCCCGGCGGCTGGTGTCGCGGTACCGGCGCGAGGGCTACGACGGCGTCATCCTGACCGGCGGCGAGCCCACCCTCTACGAGCCGCTGCCGGAGCTGATCGCCTACGCGGTCGGCCGGGGTCTGCCCTGCCGGGTCATCACCAACGGCCAGCGCACCGCGGACCCCGCCTACCTCGGCCGCCTGCTGCGCGCGGGGCTGCGGCACCTGCACGTCACCGTGCACAGCCACCGCCGGGAGGTGCAGTCCTTCCTGACCGGCAACCCGGAGTCTCTGGCCAACATCGTGCGCACCCTCGCCCTGCTGGGCCGCACCCCGGCGCAGGTCGACATCAACCAGACCATCTGCGCCCAGAACGCGGACCATATCCAGCGCACCGCGCGCTGGCTCTGCGCGCGGTTCCCCTACATCCGCCACTTCTCCTGGACCTGGCTGGACACGCGCTGCTCGCGGGTGGCCAGGCACCCCGAGACCATCCCCACCCTCGGGGGCGCCCGGGCCGCGCTGCTCGCGGCCATGCGCTTCCTCGCGCGCACGGGCCGTACCTTCCGCCTGGAGAAGGTCCCGCTCTGCTGCATGGGGGAGTTCGCGCATTGCTCCACCGAGACCCGGGCCATCGTGAAGAGCGAGCGGCGGGCCTTCGTCTTCCTGGACCGGCGCGGCGCCTGCGAGGAGCTGCGCTGGAGCCGCGGGTACGGGAAGGCCGCGGCCTGCCGGCGCTGCACGCTCGACCCCATCTGCGCCGGGCTCTGGGACCTGGGAGGCGGCTACTCCCCCGAGGAGCTCAGGGTCCAAAGCCGGGATCCGGGCCCGATCGTCCGCCGCATCCGGAGCGGCTGACCGTCGGAGGCCGCATGTGTTACAATAAGCCTCTGACCGCCTCGATCAAGACCGTCCTAATCAATCCGCCCAACCCGGACCCGCCCCCATCCTACTTCGGGCCGCCCTACGGGCTCTCCTTGCTCGGCGCCATCCTGGAGCGCGCCGGCCACCCGGTCCAAGGCCGGGACTGCGACCGCTGGACGCGGGCCGAGATCCTGGACCGTATCCCGGCCGCGGTGCGGCGCGCCGCGGCGGACGTCGTGGGCATCTCCTGCCAGAGCTCCAACCGCTGGTCGGCCCTGGCCCTGGCCGACGAGGTCAAGAGCGCCCGCCCCGGGGCCGCGGTCGTCATCGGGGGGCCCTTCGCCACAGTGGCCCCGGAGTTCGTCCTGGAGCGCAGCCGCGCCGATTTCGTCGCGATCGGAGACGGCGAGGAGACCCTGCTCGAGCTGGTGGAAGCCCTGCGGGACGGCCGTCCGGCCCGGGGAGTGCGGGGCCTCGCCTTCCGAGCCGGCGGCGTGCGCCGCAGCGCCGCGCGCGGGCCGTTCCGCGACCTCGATTCCCTCCCTTACCCCGCCTTCCATCTCTTCGACGCCTCCCGGCAGCTCGAGCGGTTCGGCCGCCCCCCGGCGCCCCTGCCGGACACGGCCGCGGGCCGGCGCGCGGTGGCCGTGCACAGCTCCCTCATGGTCCTGGGCTCGCGCGGCTGCGTGCACCGCTGCGTCTTCTGCCCCATGAGCGGCCAACGCTGCCCCGTGCGCCGCCACTCCCCCGAGTACTTCGTCGGACTGGCCGCGCATCTGGCCCGGCGCTATGGCGCGCGGCAGCTGATCTTCGGCGACAACTACTTCACCTTGGACCGGGCCTGGGTCCGGGAGGTCTGCGACCGGCTCGCCCGGCGCGGGACGGCGTTCGACTGGATCTGCATGACCAGGCCCGACGCGGTGGAGCCGGACCTCCTGCGCCGGATGGCCCGGGCCGGCTGCCGCGAGATCTCCTACGGGCTCGAGTCGGGCTCCCCGGCGGTGCAGAAGCGCATCCTCAAGAACCTGCGCCCGGACCGCGTGGCCCCGGCCCTGGCCGCCACCCGGCGGGCGGGCATCTCCTCGGTCCTCATGCTCATGGTCGGCAGCCCGGGGGAGAGCCGCCGCACCGTCCGCGAGACCGCCGGATTCTGCCGGGGCCTGGAGCCGGACCGGATCCTCATCCAGCCCACCCGGGTCTATCCCGGCACGGCGCTCCACGACCTCGCGGACCGCCAGGGGGCCATCCCGGAGGGCTTCTACGACCGGGAGGACCCGCACGCCCCGCCCTATACGGGAGAGCGCGGCCTCGCGGAGCTGGCCGGCCTGCGGCAGATGCTCCAGCCGCGCACCGTCTATCTGTCGGTCTCGGCGCGGATCGGGAGCGCCCCCCTCGGCCGGCTGCTCGCCCTGGCCGCGCTGCGCGCCGAGCGCATGGTCCTGGGCGGCGGCGAGCCGCTGCTGCGCCGGGACCTTCCGGCGCTTCTGGACCTGGGGCGTCGGCTGCAGGTCCACGGGCTCTGGCTCCACACCACGGGCCGGCCCCTGGCGCGCCTGCGGGACTTCGCGCCCCTGCTGCGCGACGACCTGGTCCGGGGCATCGTGGTGCCCCTGTCCTCGCCGGAGGCCGCATCCCGGGAGACCCGGCTGGGCATGCTGCGCTGGAGGAAGGCCGGCGGGAGCATCGAGGTCTGGGCCTGGCTCGACCGGGGCAGCGTCGCGCGCCTGCCCGAATGGCTCCGCTGGCTCGCGCGGCACGGGGTCTCGCGGGTCCTGTTCATCCGCGGCCGCTCACCGGCCGGCTGGGACGGGCCCTCCGGCCGCGGCCGGCCCAGCCTCCGGGACTCGGCGCTCGCCCTGCGCTCCGTGCGCCCGCTGGCCGAGCGCCTGGGCCTCTCCGCCGCCTCCTTCGGCTTCCCGGAGCGCCTGGCGCCCGACCGGGACTTCCCCCGCGCCGAGTCGCGCCGCGTCTTCGATGAAGCGCTCTCCGCGCGGGGCGAGCCGGCGGCTCTGGGAGGAGGATGAGCTTTGCGCGCTGAAGCCCGGCCTCTCAACCTCGACCTCCTGGTGACGCGGGCCTGCCCGATGCGCTGCGCCTACTGCCGCATGCGCCGCCGGGCCGGGCCCATGCCGGAGCGCGTCTGGAGGCGCGCCCTGGACCTCCTGCTCCGGGAGGAGAGTCCCCTGGAGCTGCAGCTCATGGGCGGCGAGCCGCTGGCGGAATACGGCGCGGTGCGCGAGATCGCCGCCGCCGCGGCCCGGGAGGCCGCGCGCCGGGGCAAGTCCCTGCGCCTGGTGCTGACCACCAACGGCCTGCTGCTCAGCCCGGAGCGCTCCCGCGAGCTCGCCGGGCTGGGCGTGCGCGTGATGCTGAGTCTCGACGGAGACCGGGACGTCCAGGAGGCGAACCGCTCCGGGTCCCGGTCCTGGGGCCTCCTGCGCCGCAACCTGGCCGGCCTCCTGCGCTCCGGGGCGGACTGCTTCGTCAACCTCGTGGCGACCCCGGTGACGGCCGGGCGCCTGCGCGAGAGCGCGGCCTTCCTGCTCGGCGAGGGGGTGCGCCGCTTCCAGGTCGCCTACGCCCTGGGCCTGAGCTGGGGTGAGGACAGCCTGCGCATCCTGGAAGAGCAGCTGCGCGCGGCCTGCCGGCTGGCCCGCGCGGCCCGGCCGGCCGCCGAGGTCTTCAACCGGCGCAACGGCGCGGAGCCGGTGCTGCTCAGCCCCCAGCACCTGGTCGACACCGACGGCCAGCTCTACGTGGGCACGTCGGTCGTGCTCGAGCGCCTCTGGCCGGGGCTCCAGGAGGCGTTCCGGGTCGGACCCGTGGCCGCGCTGATCCGCCTGCCCGGGCGCCGCCGGAGCCCCGCGGACCAGCTGCGCCTGCTGCGCGGGGCCCGCCTGGCGGCTCCCGCGCGCCGGGTCCTGCTCAATAATCTGGCGGTCGGGGCGAGGATGCGGCGGTTCTGGCGGGACTTGGAGGCCTCTTGAACAAGCCCCGTGGAGAGGCGACGGACCGGCGCGGGCTCTGGGAGCGTCTGGCCGGGCTGGGCGTGCGGCCCGGCGACCCCGGCCGCGGCGGCCGCATCGGCGAAGTCTATCTCATGCTCACCATGCGCTGCAACCTGCGCTGCCGCGCCTGCACGCTGTGGGGCGTGGGCGGCGCCTGCCAGGACCCGCGCTACCGCGCCGAGATATCGCGTCCGGCGCCCCGCGCGGCGTTCTCCAGCCTGCTCGAGCAGCTGGTCCCCTATCGGCCGCGCTACGTGAACTTCTCCGGCGGCGAGCCCCTGCTCAGCCCTCTCTGCCTGCCCCTGGCCGCCCGGGCCAAGGAGCTGGGCTTCTCCACCATCCTGACCACCAACGGCGTCTACATCGAGCGCTTCGCCGACCGGGTGGCGGAGAGCTTCGACCAGCTCAACCTATCGGTCGCCTGCCCGCCGGCCCTGCGGGAGGAACTGCGCATGGGCCCGCCCGGACACTACGAGGCCATGGTGCGCGGGCTGCGCGGCATGGTCCGGCGCCGCAAGCGCCCGCTGCTGCGCCTGCTCTGCGAGGTTTTCGACTCCAACGCCGGGCACATCGGCGAGCTCGTAGAGCACCTCAAGGCGAAGGGCATCGAGTTCGACGAGATACTCTTCCAGCACCTCATCTTCAATCCGCCCAAGGTCCTGGCCGCGCAGGAGCGCGCCTTCCGCGAGGAGTTCGGGCTGCCCCTGGGGATGTGGAAAGGCTACGGGTACCGCCCAAGGATCAAGGACTTCGCGTCCTTCGCCCGGGCCCTGCGCGACCTGGGCGCGCGCTACCCCCAGGCGCGCTTCACCTGCGCCCTCAGAGGTCCGCAGGACGCGCGCGATTACTATCAGGGCCGCAGGCGTCGGCTCGGCGCGGCCTTCTGCGACGGCCCCTGGACCCAGGTCCACGTCCTGCCCAACGGCGACGTCTGGACCTGCCCGGACTACATACTGGGCAACATCGCGCGCGATGGCTTCGCCGGGATCTGGGACGGGAAGAAGGCCCGGGCCCTGCGCCGCCGGGTCATGGCGCGCCTGTTCCCGGCCTGCCGCGGCTGCTTCCTGTTCTACGGCAAGGAGCAGCCTTTGGGCGTGGAGGAAGGAGGCCGGTGATGGCGAAGACGGAAGAGAGGCTGCATCTGGTGGCGGGCCGGGCGGCCCTGGCGGCCGTGTCCCGGCTGCTGGGCCTGAAGCTGACGGCCTTGTGCGGTCTGGGCGGCAAGAACCTGCGCCTGGGCCTGCGCCACGGCGAGCTGGACCTGGCCTTCTACATCCTGCCCAAGGACTCCGCGGAGGCCGTGCTCAAGACCCCGGGCCTGGCCCTGGGCTGCGAGGGCGACGCGGGGCCCGCGCAGAAGCGCTTCCTCCAGGTCATGGCGGCCAAGCTCGGCAAGCGCACCTTCCAGGACGTCCTGCGCCTCATCGCCCAGGACCCGGAGTCCTTCTCGGAGCCGGAGAGCTTCGGGCCCTACGGGGTCACCCTCAGCGCCCCCATCGCGGCCGGACCCATCGGCCTGCAGGGCGGCGGCTGGCGCAACTTCTTCGGCGACCAGGATTTCGAGGTCCTGCTGGGCTACCCGGAGCTGAGCCTCAAGAAGACCCTCTACGCGCGGTACTCCGACCGCGAGTGCCTCTACTCCTGGGCCGGCAACGACCCCCGCAAATACTCCTTCTTCGCCTACCCGGTCCGCTGCCCGTCCGAGAGCTTCGGCGCGACCGTGTTCCGCAAGGGGATCGTGATGGAACTCGGCGAGCACGACATGATCTTGGGCTCCAACACCAAGGCCGACGCCATGGTCCAATCGGTCGCCCGGGAGGCGGCGCGCTCCCCGGGCGAGTTCGTGGTGTTCAACCAGTTCTGCACCACGACCGTGCTGGGCGAGGACGCCTCGGCGGTCACGGACCGGCTCGGCAAGGAGAGCGGCCGCACCGCGGTGTCCTGGAGCCACAGCGACCGCGACCAGCTCGACAATTTCGGGAGGTTCTTCAAGGGACTCTTCGACCGGCCCGACTTCTTCACGGCAACCGCGGACCCGGACGCGGTCAACCTGTTCCATTTCCCGCCGGACTACCGCGAAGCGGAGCTGGTGCCCTTCCTGGAGGAGCTCGGGCTCAAGGCCAACCTGCGCCTCTTCCCAGACGTGGACTTCTCCGCTGTCGCCAGCCTGCCGCGCGCCCAGGCCCAGGTCTTCTGCGAGGCCAGCTCCTACCAGGCCAAGCTCAAGGAGCTGCTGGCCAAGAGCCCCCGGCCCGTGGTGGAGGCCCCGGCCCCCTTCGGCTTGGCGGGCACGCGCAAATGCCTCGCGGCCGTCGCGGCCGCGACCGGGCGCGCGGCGGCGCTTGACAAGCTGTG
>JAQUNT010000066.1 GCA_028717525.1 Elusimicrobiota bacterium | reverse complement strand
TACTCGGGCAGGAGGTCTTCCCAGGGCATATAGGCCAGGACCTTCTTCTGCATGGCGCTGAAGAAGCGGTCGACCTCCTTGGGAGCCAGCGCCCCGGGGAGGTTCGCGGCATTGACGATGACCTCGAACTTCTCCAGGGGAAAATGCAGGGCCTTGATCTCCTGGAACATGTTGTAGGTGGCCTCGAAATGGGCGCGCTGGGGCAGGCAGGTCCAGAAGATGAGGTCGGCCAGGTCGAAGGAGAAGATCTGCATCGGAAAGAAGGGGTCCACGTCCAGGAACAGGTCGTAGGCCTCGGCCAGCGAGCCCAGGATCTGCACCACCAGTTGGGGCGCCAGGCCGAGTATCTCCGAACGCTTGGCGGCCAGGGGCAGCAGGCCCACCCCCCACTGGGTCATGGGGATGCGGCCCTTGAGCAGCCGTCCCAGGCCGGTGGGGTTGTCGCCCACGAGCTGGGCCATGCTGGCCACGGTGGGCGGATTGACCCCGAGCAGGTAGGCGATGTCGTTGCGGCAGAGGGGGTCCATGTGGACGACGATGACCTTGCGGTTCTGGCTGCCGGCCCAGGCCAGGGCCAGGTTGAGGCACAAGGTGGTCTTGCCGACCCCCTCTTTGGGGCCGGTGAACACGAGCGCCCGGCTCGGCTCTTTGGCAGGCCGCCCGGTCTCAGTGGCCGGCGTGACTTCAGCCATGTAAGGGCCCCTCTATTTGACGATCTCCATGGTGATGAAAAGGAACAGCGAGGACTGCGTTTCCACTACGCTCGAGCTGGTGAAGAGCAGCCCCAGGATCGGGATCCGGCCGATGTAGGGGATGCGGGTCTTGTTGACGTTCTTGGTGCTCGACTTGAGCCCGCCCAGGACCAGCGTCTCGCCGCTCTTGATCTCGACGGAAGTCTGGATCTGCCGGGTGACGAAGGACGGCACCGTGGTGTTGCCCACCTGCACGGGCTTGGAGTAGTCCGGGTTGGAGACCTCCAGCTGCAGCTCCGCGCGGATGGTGTCCTTCTTGTTCGGGTTGATGACCGGCATGATGTTGAGGATGACCCCGTACTTCTTGAGCTCCACGCCCACGCTGCCCGTGGCCCCGGTCACGGGATAGGGCTGCTCGCCGCCGACCACGAAGTTGGCCTGGGACTGGGCCTGCACGATGACCTTGGGGTTGGACAGGAGCTGCGCCTTGCCCTCGGTCTCCAGCATCTTCAGCGAGGCCTGCAGGGCGGTCTGCCGGGCGAAGTCCCCGATCTTGTAGATGCCCGGGATCTCCTTCTCCGCGAAGTTGATGCCGCTCTGGAAAGGCCCCTATGAGAACCCCGTGTCGAGCTGTTTGGAGCCCGAAAGCTCCACGATATCCGCCGAGACCGCCACCAGAGAATCCTCGGGCTGCGCCCAAGCCCTCGCGCCGCCGCACAGCAGCGCGAGGATGATGAGGCCCCGTCCCGTCCGTTGTCTATCCATGATGCCGTACTGTTGCAGCTCGAGAACGCCTGTTGTACGTCCCTGACTTCCCTACTTGAACAGCTTGCGGAAACTCGCCATCTCCATCGGATGCATCTCCACGTCGCCGAGGCCCCGCAGGACCACGGTGATGTCGCCCTGCTTGACGGCCAAAGACAGGTACTGGGCCTCGTTGGGGTTCAAGGCCAGCGCGATCATGGCCTTCTCGGAGAAGGCCGCGGTCTTGTCGTCCTTGTCCGTCGCGGCCTTGGCCTGCTTGGCGTTCATCCCCTGGCCGAGGTTCGTCCCCACCGCGATGACCAGGACGTTCTGCAGGATGGTCGCCGTCACCCGCTCCTTGCGGCCGTCCGCCATCACGGCCTCGAAAGTCACCAGGACGTCGACGCGGTCGCCCGGCTTGATGAGGGGCTTGAGCTCGCTCTCGATGCCCACGATCGCGCCGCGGTATCCGGGCGGGATCTTGACGCTCAGCCCGGCCTCGGGAGACAGGGAGATCAGCGCCGACTGGCAGATCTGATTGCCCTTGGGGACGCGCACGCGGGTGACCAGGTTGGCGATGAGCTTGATGTCGGCCGGAGTCTTGACCTCGAAGGCGTCCTGCTCCATGAACTTGCGCGGGACCTGCATCGGCTCGGCCATCTCCTCCTTGAGCACCGTGCGCTCCGGGATGTCCACCCGGGCGACCAGGACCTGGCCGGTCTCGTAGGACGAGGAGAGCGCCCGCTCCTTGCTAGTAAGCACCATCAGATAGAAGATGGCGGCCCCCATGGCCAAGACCATCGGCACCAGTATCCCTTTCTTTTCCATAGTTCAGAAGGCCAGCGGCCGCTCGATGGGCATGCGCACCGTCGCCGAGATCGTGCACCAGCCTCCGCCCGGCCCCTGCGGGCAGAGAATCCTCGACGACATCAGGATGCTGCTCAACGGGAAGACGAACTTGATCGGGTTGCTCCCCGTTACGACCAGGTCCGCGTTGGTGACCCCCGCCTGCGTGTCCTGGAAGGAATGGGAGTCCAGGGTGCAGGACACGGTCGCCGACTGCAGGATGCGCTTCATGAGGGGCACCAGTCGGCCGCAGTCGGACAGGACCGTGCCGCTGGAGAGGGTCTGGGTCATCGCTCCGATGCGGGCCACCTCATAGGTGGCGTGGTTGAGCAGGATCATCTGGAACGACATATAGCCCATCTCCATGATCGTGAAGACGATGGTCAGGAAGACGGGCAGGACGAGGAGCATCTCCACGAGCACCTGGCCATCTTTCCTTCCCTTCTTCGACACGACCCCCCCCTGGGCCCGCGCGGGCCCGCGTCCTGGTCACCAACGGCGACGGCTGCGGCTCGGCTTACTGGCCTTGGCCCAACGACGAGGCGGCTCCTGAGATCATCTGCTGGATCGAGCTGAACAGACCCGGCATGAACCGCTTGAGCGCCACCCCGGCCACCAGCACGACGCCCACGACCACCGTCAGCATCAGCAGGTACTCCACCGTGTTCTGGCCCTTGCGGGACAGCCTGAAGTTCCTGCTCTTGAGCCACATGCGCAGCGCTTCCAGTGTCATCATACGTTTCGCTCTCCTTGCACGATCAGTAGTACGTCGCCAGGATCTTCTTGCCAGCGAGGATGAACAGCTCCTTCAACTGCCCTTGGATGAACCCGTACATTGCCGCGAAGCACGTCACCAGGACCATCGTGGTCAGGATGTATTCGACGGCCGCCTGGCCCTTCCGGCGCCACGGCATCTTCCGGTCCATATCCGTCAATGAGTGTATCAGCCACGGTTTTCCTTGTCAATGACCCGTAAATTAAAATACATTAAAATTTAACTTTAAAGGAGAATTGATCGACGGTGCCCAGCGCCCCGAAGGGGACGTAGGCGTAGTCCAGGGCGATGCCGTACCCGAAAGCCCGCGAGGTGAACAGCCCGAAGCCGAAGCAGAGGCCGGCGGCCCGGTCCAGGTGCAGGTCCTTGAGCGTGCCGTCGAAACTCTGGCCCAGGCTGTCCGCGTTGTAGTACCCTGCCCGGATGGTGACCTGGCCGATGTCGAGGTACTGCTCGGGTAGCATGAATTCCCCGCCCACGCCGAAACGGGCTCCCGAGTCGGAGGCCTGGTTGAGCTCGAGGCCGAGGTTGAAGAAGTCCCCCAGCCGCAGCGCCGCCCCGCCCCGCGTCGTGGTGGGGACGTTCTCCTTGCTGGTCCCGAAGTTCTGCACCGCGAAGCCCAAGGTCAGCACGCTGTTGGGCTTGAGCAGGACGCCGAAATCCCCGACCGCCGTGTCGTGCACGCTGTTGGAGAGGTCCTCATGGACCACGCGCAGGGCCGCGCCCAGGAAGAGCTTCTCGTACCAGAACGACCGGGCCAGGCCGATGGTGCCGAAGCCGTCGCGGACGTTGACGTCATCGCCGGGCTGGGGCACCCCGTTGGCGTCGCGCACGTCGAAGCCCGAGACGCTCAGGTAGGCGACGTTGGCGCCCCAGACCGTGCGGCCCATGGGATGGGCGTAGCCCAGATAGAGGGGAGAGTCCGTGTCCTGGATGTAGCGCAGGTAAGAGTAGACCAGCTCCTTCTGCTGGGTCAAGGCCAGGCCGGCGGGGTTCCAGGTCAAGGCGTCGGCGCCTTCGGCCAAGGCCACGTAGGCCCGGCCCAGGGCCTGGGCCCGCGCCGAGCCCTGCTGGAGCTTCATGAAATTGGCGCCGCCGGTCCCCGCCTGGTCGGAGACGGCCCAAGCCGCGGCCGGGCCGCCGAGCAGCCAGGCGCACGCGAGCAGGGCCGTCTTCGTAGGTCTCATCGCACCAGGAACTTCTTGACTGCCTGCAGGGTGTACCGGCCGCCTTCGGTCGATTCAGCCCGGAAGACCGCGTAGTACACCCCGCGCGCGACCCGGCGACCGGCGGAGTTGGACCGGCCCCAGGCGAAGCAGGGGACGCCTCCCGCCGTGGAGCCCCCGTTGACGTAGTTGTTGGCCTGCTGCTCCCCGAAGTCCTTGTCCAGGACCAGATCGCCGCTCATGGTGTAGATCCGCATCTTGACGTTGGCCTGGAACGGCGAGAAGATGACGAAGTTGGCGCTTTCACCGTCGACAGGGTTCGGGTAGACGTAGGTGAAGCGCTCGAAGTCCCCCTTGGGGTCAAAGGACTGGTCGCGCGCCACGGCCACCTCGTCGAGGGGCCGGTCCTCGGCCAGCTCCATCGGGAAAAGCACGTTGCCCGTGATGTTGTCGATGGCGACCATGTCCGTGGAGGCCACGATGGCGAACTTGTAGTTGCCGTCGGGGACCATGCCCAGGCGCAGGTCGGTGCCGTCCCAGCTCTCGGTGATCAGCGTGCGCCCCGGCCGCACTCCCACGATGCGCTTGACCAAGGACGAGGCCTCGGGCGGCGAAGGGTTGCCGCTGCCGTCGAAGATGGTCCCCGGACGGTAGATCTTGACCGACACCTTCATGGTCTCGGAGACCTGGTAGAGGAGGCGCGCCGCGTCCGCGCCGCTGGTCAGCGGCGCGATGGCCACGTCGAAGATGCGCAGCGGATCATAGGCGATGGTCATCTGGGCCGTGGAGGGCTGGTTGAGCTGCGAGGCCACGTCCTGGGCCACGGCGCGCACCAGGTAGAAGCCGGCGGGCGGGAAGTTGCCCTTGTCGTCCCGGCCGTCCCAGACGTCCTCCAGCTCCATGCCGCCGTCGCGCACCCCTCCCGAGACGACCGTGCGTATGACCTGGTTGGGGAGGTTGTTGTTGAGGACCTGGATGGTCATGGAGGATTGGCGGGTGAGGGCATAAGTGATGCTGTAGGGAGGCAGGATGATGGTCGTGACGCTGGAGTTGTAGACCTGCGGCATGAAGCCCTGCACGTTAAAGGTGGTGAAGATGATCGCGCCGCGGCTGACCGTCAGGTTGCCGAAGACCCGGTCCGCGGCATAATACTGGGGGGTCGTCGAGGACTGCGCGACCAAGGTGAAGACGTAGCTGCCGTCAGGGACCATCAGTCCGTTGGAGTCACGACCGTCCCAGTACTCGGTGATGCGCATACGGCCCGGCCGCGTGCCGCGGTAGGTGATCAGAGGGCCGATGGGATTGCCCAGGGAATCGACGGTGTTGGCGCAGGCCGCGGTGGCCATGCCGCAGGGCGGCCAGGTGGAGGTGCTGTTGCGGATGACCGTGCCCGGGGGATAGATGTTCCATACCACGTTCATGGGCTGGGAGAGCTGGTAGTTGAGCGTCACCGAGTCCGAGGTCCCGGCCATCAGCGGCGTGGTCATCACGTCCGTGATGCGGTAAGGGTCCACCGGGAAGGTCGCCGACACCGTCGACACCTTCATGGCGCACAAGGGGTCCGCGGCGGTCAGTTGGGCGATGTAGGTGCCCGAGGTGACCCATCGGCCGGTGTTGTCGATCGCGTCGTTCCAGACCTCCTGGTTGCCGAACAGACCGGGTCGGACCACGTTCTCGATCAGGGTCCTGACCAAGGTGGTCCCGTCGGACCGGAAGATCTTCACGCTCGCGATGGCGTCGCGGCCGAGGGAATAGCGGAACACGAAGGGGTTGAGGCCGCTGATGGCCGGGCTGGAGCCGATGACGGTGGGGCTGGCCGAGATTTGGCTGACGGCCACGTTGCCCCGCGCGACCGGCATGAAGCCGGTCTGGGCCCTGGTCGTCCAGATGCGGCGGTCCTGCGCGGTCAGGTCGTTGTTGAAGGGCTTGCCGTTCTGCGAGGGCAAATGGGCGTAGATCACGAAGACGTAGTCGCCGTCCGTGCACACGGCGTTGCCGTTCATGTCCCGGCCGTCCCAGAAAGTCAGCGTCGAGCCGCGGCCGGGCTTGAACTCCTCGAAATGGCGCACCAAGGGGGCCGGGTTGCCGGCCCCTTGGGACGGACAGAGGCCCATATAGGGCTGGAAGTTCTTGGGACCGTGGACCCACTCGTAGCCGCCGATGTAGATGGCGCCGGACACGTCGGGGTTGGCCGTGGTGTTGGAGACGTCGTTGAGTTTGCCGCAGAACTGGGTGTTAGGAGGATAGATATCTATATAGACCGTGGCGGGCTCGGTGAGGGTGTAGCTCAAGGTCGCCAATGACGTCGCCCCTCCCGCCAGGGGCGCGATCCGGAGGTCCGTGATCTGAAGGGGGTCTATGCTGATCTGCCGCGTGGTCGGGTAGGACAGGTCGAAGCCGAACTGGTCCCTGGCGGCGGCCTGCAAGGTCGCCAGGAAGACCCCGGGGGGCAGGAGGTCCCCGTTGTCCGCGCGCCCGTTCCAGGCGTCGCCGTTGAGCAAGGTGCCGTTGGGAGTCCCCTCGCCGACGCGCGCCACGCCCGGCAGCACGGAGCGCAGCACGTTGTTGCTGGCCGGGTCGTTGACGGTGATGTACATCGAGGCGTCCTTGGAGAGCCGGTAGGTGATGTTGTAGGGCTGCGCGTAGACGCCGGCGGCGCCCACGATGGAGGGAGAGGAGCGCACCACGTGCACGTTGGCGACGTCCACCTGGATGGGCTTCTGCAGGACAAAGTAGCCGTTGGCGTCCCGGGTGGCGCCCGAGGGGTAGGCGCGCTGGGCCGTGATGGTGATGTTGCCGCTGGAGCCGGTCTGGTTGGTCTGCGCCGTGACGCGGAAGCCGTACTGCCCGTTGGTCTTGCCCAGCTCGCCCTGGATAGCGTAGGCGCCGTCCCAGAGGATGCAGTAGGGTCCCTGGGCGCCGCTGGTCGTGGAGTTAGTATGGGCCTCCAGGACCCCGGGAGAGTCGATGAAGAAGGTGCGGATGGGCGGGGTGGAGCCGGCGTCCAGGGGGTTGGCCCCGTCCTGGAACTTGAAGATCTCGAACTCCACCATGTCCAGGGCCACGACGTCGGAGCCCGGGTTGTTATAGCCGATGCCGGCGCAGATGAAGACGTCGGCGTTGCAGATGTTGTTGCCGTAGACGGTGTCGTCTCCGGGGGGGGAGTTGGCCTTGTTGCAGTTGGCAGTCCCGGTGTAGCTGCGCTGGTCGAACTCGATGTGCGGGTCGTTGGAGATGTTGCCGTTTATCGGCAGCAGACCCGCGCCGGTCGGCTCGTTGAGGTTCGTGCAGGCGCAGGTGTTGGTCGCGTCGCAAGGCTGGTCCCCGGCGTAGGTCCGGCAGTTGTTCGTGTTGTTCATGCAGTAGAAGTGCTTCGTGGACGGGTCGTAGTAGCAGTACTGGCCGCTGTCCTTGACCACGAAGGACTGGTCGATGAAGAGCTGGACCTGGCCCTGGCCGCGCAGGGGCGCGGGCAGGAGCAAGGACAGAGCGGCGGCGCAGAGCCACTGCGCCGCCGCCATCCCGCGCCGATGTCGATTCATGGAACGCATCACCTTGGCAGTGCCAAAATAGCCTAAATCTGTTTCCGGAGTATTACCGCCTTGTTAAAAAATTGTGAAAGCGCGCCATCCGACGCGGCAGCGCAGCAGCGCGAAGCCCTGCCGCCGCGCCGAGGGACCCACGAGCACAAGGATGTCCCGGGTCTTGGGCCGGGCCCCCGCAGCGCCCGCCGCCGCCAGGCCCACGGCGTTCTCGTCGAGCGCCGCGGACCAGGACGGGACGAAGGCTTCGTTGACGAGGTCGAAAACCATGAGCCGCCGGCCGCGGCCGTCCCAGAGCCACAGGCGGCCGTCCAGCCACTGCATGGCGGCGACCGCGACGCCGGCGTCAAGGGCATAGGCCTTGGCCTCGGACTCGTCGGGCCCGTGCCGGTAGAGGCGCTTGTTGAACGCGTCGTACGACCACAGGGCCTGGCCGTCCCAGGCCAGAGCCGTGGGCGCGGGCCCGGGCGCGGGCCTGGCGTAGAGCACGGTCGCGGGGGCGTCCGGCTGGTGCCGCACGATGCGCGCCTGGGCGGCGTCCAAAGTGTAGAAGCGCCCTCCACCCAGCGCCAGGGCGACGGGGCGGTAGGCTCCGAGGCTCGCGAGGCTCGCGCTGCTCGCGGGCGCGCTGAGGTCCGCCGCGTCGAAGGACTGCAGAGTCCCGTTCCAGTCGGACACCCACAGGCGCCTGCCGTCGCAGGCCAGCGCCGTCGGATGGTCCAGGGTCATGCCGCTGACCGCCATGGGCTTGAGGCTCCAGGCGCACAGCCAGCGGCCCAGGGGCCACGCCCCGGCCAGGAGCAGGACCGCCGCGAGCGCCGCGGGCCAGCGCCGCCGCGGGACCGCCTGGGACGGCGGCGGGCCCGCGCCCG
>JAQUNT010000065.1 GCA_028717525.1 Elusimicrobiota bacterium | reverse complement strand
GAAGGAGCTGGCCGAGCTGAAGGCCAAATTCGACGGCCAGAAGGCCGTCCGGGATGAGGCCGCGGCCTTGGTCCCGGCCGACATGATGCGCATCTACAGCCACGCGCGCATGCGCGGCAAGACCGACGCCATCGTGCCGGTCGACGGGGGCAACTGCAGCGCCTGCCGCATCAATCTGGCGCCCCAGATGATCATCGAGGTGACCAAGGCCAAGGCCCTGGTCACCTGCGAGAGCTGCCAGCGCATCCTTTACAAGCCGGAGCCGGCTTTGCCCGCCGCGGAAGCGGCCCAATAGACGATTTCAGGACAGCCGGAGGGCCGCCTCGTCTTCGGACGGGGAGGAACCTCCGGACTCCGCAGAGCGCGACGCCCGTCGAAAGGCGGGGCCTGCCGGGCCCAAGCCCGTCAGGACGGAAAGTGCCACAGAGACATACCGCCTTCATCGCGTGATGGGGGCAAGGGTGAAAAGGCGAGGTAAGAGCTCACCGCTTGGGCCGCGAGGCCCAGGGACCAGGCAAACCCCGTCGGGAGCAAGGCAGTGGGGCGGCCAGCGCGGCTCGCGCGTCCTCCGAAAGGAGGGGCCTCCCGGTAGCCGCATCAGAGAAATGGCCCTCCAGTCCCCCTCGGGGGATGGACAGAATCCGGGGTACAGGCTGTCCTGAACCGTCCCGAGTGCCCGCGCGGGCATTCGGGACGGCGTCTTTACAGGGGCGGGCGGCGGCCGTGGGCGCGCTCCAGCTTCTCCACCAGGCCGTCGCGCCGCAGCCGCTCGCGGTACTGCTCAGGCCCCGCCGCGATGACGCCGCGCAGGGATTCGAGGTTCTGCGCGATGGCCTCGGCGCAGAGGTCCCGGTCGACGCCCCAGCGGGCGCGGAAGTGGGGGCGCATGAACCGGTCCACGCCGCCGAGCTCCTGGGCCAGGCGCCGGCGGGTCTCCTCGTTGAAGGCGAAGGTCTTCTGGAGCATGTCGAACTCGTCGACGAAGCCGGGGATGCGGCCTTCCTGGAACTCGTGGTACAGGAACAGGAGCTTCTCCAGGTAGGTCCGGGCGGACATCTGGCCGAGCAGGTCTCCGGCCCCCAGCATCTGGCCCAGCAGCTTGGCGTTGCCCGGCGCGAAGCGGATCGAGGCGATGTCGACGTGCAGCCCCGTGCACAGCAGCAGGCTGCGCGTCAGGGCCGGGTAGTCGGCCGGGAAGTCCCGCGGCTTGAGGTAGCCGGCCAGGAAGACGACGGAGCGCTCCACGTGGCAGGCCGTGTACTTGGCGCCCGTGCCCTCCGTGTCGTCCTCGGCCTGGATGTAGCCGGAATCATGGAACATGGCGGAGAGGGCGGCCGCCACGAGGTCCGCGTCGCTGAAGCGCAGCCCGGTGACGAATGCGCCGTGCATGAGGCGCATCATGGCCAGCAAGGTGTCCGTGGTGTGGTGCACGTCGTGGTACTCGGTGTTGCAGGCGCGCCAGCCCGGGCAGCGCCCCGCGAAGAGCCGCTTCATGTCCTGGAAGGCGGCCTTGACCGGCGCCAGGGCCAGCCCGGGGGACATCAGGCGCAGCAGATGCACGGTCTCCCGGGCGACGGCGGCGACGTCCTCGGTGTCCACCAAGGAGCGCAGGTTTCGTTCCAACATGTGGGACTATCATAGCATCTCGCCGCGGTCCTGAGCATCCGGTCCCGCCATTGACCAGTCCGGCCGAAAAAAGGCCTAATTGGGCATGAACCGCCGAGCCCTCCTTTCCGTCTGCCTGCTCTCGTGCCTGGCCCCCGGCGCGGCCGCCGCGGACAGCCTCCAGGTCGTGGCCAAGACCCCGTCCGGCACCACCCAGTCCCGCCGCGCCTCGGAGGCCGTGACCGCGACCTTCAACCGGCCCATGACGGCTTTGGACGCCCCGGAGCAAGCCGGGAAGTTCTGCCCCATCCAGATCGCGCCCGCGGTCGAGGGCCGCTGCCGCTGGCAGGGCATCCAGGTCCTGTCCTTCGAGCCGGAGGCGCCCCTGCCGCCGGCCACCGAGTTCCGGGCCGCCATCCCGGCCGGGACCAGGCCGCAGGCGGGCGGCCCGGCCCTGGACGCCGAGGTGAGCTGGACCTTCGAGACCGTGCGCCCCGCGCTGGTGGACAGCCGGCCGCGCCATGAGGAGAAGTGGATCGACCCCAAGGCTGAGGTCTTCCTGCATTTCAACATGGAGATGGACCCTCGGCGCGCGCGGGACTTCCTGACGCTCGAGGAAAGGGACCTGGGCGGCGTCGTGCTGGGCGAGGTCTCCGCGGGCGTGCGGCGGGCCAGGCCGGAGGAGCTCAAGGAGGTCATGCCTGGGGACGAATACGGGACGCGCGCCAGCACGGCCAACGTCCTGGCCGTCAAGCCCGCCCGGCTCCGGCCCGACCGTTCCTATCGTCTGCGCCTGCGCGCCGGCCTGCTCGCGGCGCAGGGCCGGCTGGGCCTGGCCGCGGAGCGCGATATCGTGTTCGAGACCTGGTACTCCTTCCGGGCCGGGGAGTTCCCCGCCCAGGAATGCCTGCCGGCGGGCTTCCGCATGGCCTTCAGCAACCCCGTGCGCGCCAAGGACCTTCTGGCGCACATGAGCGTGGAGCCTTCCACCGCCATGCCCGAGCTCTCCGAGGCGCAGGGCGAGGAGACCGGGGCGCGGCACGACGAGAAGCGCTTGGTCTATCACTACCTCCCCGACCTCGACTACCGCCCCGACACGCTCTACGCCTTCAGGATCGACGGCAGGCTCAAGGACGTTTTCGGCAACGAGCTCGGCGCGGACGTCCGCTTCACATTGGAGACCGGCGGCTACTGCCCGAAGCTGCGCATGCCTTCGGGCTTCGGCATCCTCGAGAGCTACCTGCCGCCGCGCCATCCGGTCGACGCGGTCAACGTCCAGCAGGAGCCCCTGGAGAAGGCCTACATCCCGGAAGCGGAGTTCGTGCCGTTCTACAGGGGGGAGAAGTGGAACTGCGAGAAGTCCCCCTCCCCCAAGGGGGCGCAGGCCAAGCTCTGGGACCTGACCCTGAGGCGCAACGCCCGCCTGCGCACCTTCATCGACCTCGCGGGAGCGTTCCCGCCCGGCGCGCGCGGCGGGCTGGTCTTCTCCCAGGTCCAAGAGCCCGGCGGCTGCTGGCTCAAGGCCGTCGACGACGTCACCCGCGTGGGCCTGACGGTCAAGGATTCGCCGGACTCAGTCCTCGTCTGGACCACCTTCCTGCGCACCGGCGCCCCCTACGGGCGCGTGCCCGTGGAGATACGGGGGGACGACAACAGGGTCCTCTGGCAGGGCGCGACCGACGCGCAGGGCTTCGCCCGGGCCCCGGGCTGGCGGCGCCTGGGCATCAAGGATTGGAAGCGCTGGCAGAGACCGCGGCTCTGGGTCTTCGCGCGGGACTCGGCCGGCCCGGCGGTCATGGCCACGGACTGGCGCGGCGGAGTGAGCCCCTGGCGCTTCGACATCCCCACGGACGCCGACCCCAGACCCAAGCGCTTCTCCGGGTCCCTGTTCACGGAGCGGGGCGTCTACCGGCCCGGCGAGACCGTGCGCTTCAAGGGCATCCTGCGCCGCCTGGAGGGCGGGGACTGGGTCCCGCTGGGAGCCCGTGCCGATGACCCCCGCGTCCTGATGCTCACGGTGACCGACTCCCGCGACGCCGTGGTGGCCAAGGCCACGGTCGCGGTCTCGGGCTATTCGGCCTTCGACTGGTCTTTGGCCCTGCCCGAGGGCGCGGCCACCGGCTACTGGAGCGTGAACGCCAGCGAGCCTGCCGGCGCGGACTCCGCCCTGGTGCGGCCCGCGGAGACGGATGAGGAAGGCGGCGGCCCGCGACATCCGGAGAAGTTCATCCAGCTCGCGCAGGGCTTCCGGGTCGAGGCCTTCAAGCCCGCGACATTCGAGGTCAAGGTCGCGCCCGGACTCTCCTCCTATCTCGTCCGGGACACCTACACCGCCGTGCTCGACGGATGGTACCTCTTCGGCGCGCCCATGCCCGAGGCTCCCGCGGACTGGTCTCTGCGTCTGGAGCCTTCCGGCTACGAGCCCCCGGGCTACGCGGGCTACGATTTCTCTCCGGGCTGGTGGCGCCAGGAGGCGCGCGCCGGCCGGGTCGCGGGCTCGGGCGCGGGCCGGCTCGACGGCCAGGGCAAGCTGCAGGTCCGCGCCTTCCTGGACCCGGCCGGCAGCAACGGCCCCTTGGCCGCCGTCCTGGAGGCCGGGGTCACGAGCCCGGAGCGGCAGCGTCTCTTCGGCCGGGCCACGGCCGTGGTGCATCCCGCCGAGCTGTACTTCGGCATCAAGCCCGGGAGCTATTTCGCGGAGCAGGGCAAGGACTGGTCCGCCCAGATCGTGGCCGTGCGTCCGGACGGGACCCCCGCGCGGGGCCTCGCCGCGCAATACCAGCTCGTGCGCCGCGACTGGCTCAGCGCGCAGCGCGCGGGGGTGGGAGGCCGCCTGGAGTGGGTCACGGAGCAGCGCGACACGACGGTGGCGACCGGCACCTGGACCACGGACGGCTCCACGTCGGCCTGGACCCATGCGGTGGCGCAGCCCGGGGAATACTTCCTGACGGTGTCCGGCCGGGACGAGCAGGGACGCGCGGCCGAGGCCGCGGTCTGCTTCTACGCGACGGGCGCGGGCCAGGCCTGGTGGTCCCGATCCGACAACGACATCATCGAGCTCGTGGCGGACAAGAAGCTCTACCGCCCGGGCGACACGGCCCGCATCCTGGTCAAGTCGCCCTATCCCCACTCGCGCGCCTTGGTGACTTTGGAGCGCGAGGGCGTGATGGCGCACTGGCTCACTCAGCTGGACGGCGGGGCGGGCTTCGTGGAGGTGCCTTTGAGCGACCGGCACGTGCCCAACGTGTTCGTGGGCGTCATGCTGGTGCAGGGCCGCTCCGGCCAGGCCCGGTACGAGGAGGACGGCTCCGACCTGGCCAAGCCGCAGGTGAAGTTCGGCTACGTGGACCTCTCCGTGGACCCCGGCGGGCGGCGCCTCAAGGTGAGAGCTTCCAGCGACCGGGAGGAATACCGGCCGCGCGGTCTGGTCAACGTGTCCTTGCAGGCCCTCGACGAGGCCAACCACCCCGCGGCCGGAGCCGAGCTCACGGTCTTCGCCGTGGACGAGGGAGTCCTGGCCTTGACCGGCTATCAGACCCCGGACGTGTTCTCGGATTTCTACGGGAGCCGGCCGCTCCTGGTGGGCACGGCGGATTCGCGGCTCTACGTCATCGGACAGCGCAGCTTCGGCGAGAAGGGCGAGAGCCGGGGCGGCGGGGGGGGCAAGGGCGCGGGGCTGGAGGGCATCGACCTGCGCTCGCGCTTCGTGCCGACCGCGTACTGGAACCCGTCCGTGGTCGCCGGGCCCGACGGCAGGGCCCAGGTGAGCTTCAGACTGCCCGACAACCTCTCGCGTTTCCGCGTCATGGCCGTGGCCCAGGCGGGCAAGCGCTTCGGCTCGGGAGACTCGCGCTTCACGGTCAAGAAGCCCCTGCTCCTGCGTCCGAGCCTGCCGCGGCTGGGGCGCGCCGGGGACGTCTTCGAGGCGGGCGCGGTGGTGCACAACTACACGAACGCCGCGGCCACGGTCACGCTGGAGATGACCCTGGCGGGGGAGTCGGTGGCCGCGGAGGGCGCGCCGCGGCGCGAGCTGGTCGTGGCCGCCGGAGCGGCCGTGGAGGCGCTCTGGACGTGCCGGGCCGTCAAGCCCGGCTCAGCCAAGTTCGCCTTCCGCGCCGCCGCCGGCGCGGAGACCGACGGACTGGAATGGACGATCCCGGTCCGCGCGCCGGAGCGGCTGGAGACCGTGGCGACCACGGGCGTGGTGGAGGAGGGAGCGCTGGTCGAGGAGCTGGCCCGGCCCAAGGACAGCCAGCCCGGGGTGGGCGCGGTGAAGGCCGCGCTCTCGCCCACCGCGCTGGCGGGGCTGGGCGAGGGAGCGCGCTTCCTGCTGGAGTATCCGTACGGCTGCCTGGAGCAGAGGCTCTCGCGCATGCTGCCGGTCATCGCGGGCGCGGAGCTGACCTCCGCCTTCGGCCTGGGCACGGTGGGAAGCCTCAAGGCCAAGGTGCAGAGCGAGCTGGACCGTCTCTCCGACTTCCAGGCCCCTTCGGGCGGCTTCGCCTACTGGCCGAGCCCGAGCCGCGCCGATCCCTATGTCACCGCCTATGCCTTGGAGGTGGCGGCCCTGGCGGGGAAAGAAGGCTTCCGCCTGCCCGCCGCGGTCCTGGCCAAGGCCGTGGCCTGGCTCAAGACCACTTTGACCGGGAAGGGCGACTGGGCCTATCCGTACAACGAGAGCGAGGAATATGCCTCGCGGGCCTATGGGGTCTACGCCTTGGCCCTGCACCACGAGCCCATGCCGGGCTATTTCCAGCAGCTCTTCCAGAGGCGCGACCAGCTGCCGTTCCTGGCCAAGGCCTATCTCATCAAGGCCGCGGCCCTGGTCTCCAAGGACCAGGCGGCCCGGCAGATCCTGGCCGCGGACCTGCTCAACCAGGCGCGCTTGGCGCCGAGGTCCCTGCACTTCGAGGAGCCGGAGGAGACGCGCATGCCCTGGGTGCACGGCTCCACGGTCAAGGCCACGGCCGTGAGCCTGCAGGCCTTGCTGGAGGCCCAGGGGGGATTCGCGGGCGACGAGAAGGCGGTGTACTGGCTGGTGGGCGAGCGCAAGGCCCGAGGCCGCTGGCGCAACACGCAGGAGAACGCGGCCAGCCTGCGCGCCCTGCAGGACTTCTACCGCCGCTACGAGAAGGAAGCGCCGGCCTTCACGGCCGAGCTCTCCCTGGAGGGGGGGGCGACGAGCGGGAGCGAGTCGTCCCGACAGGCATCAGGAAGTGCTTTGCCTGTCGGGGCCTCGCTCTGGAGCGAGAAGTTCCTGGGGCGCAGCCTCCTGGCGCGCGGCAAGGACTTCAAGCCCGAGGCGGTGTTCGGCGCGGGCGACAAGGCGCGCCTGCGCTTCTCCAAGACGGGGACGGGCCGGCTCTACTACACACTTTCCGAGACCTACGCGCCGGCGGGCTTCGACCAGGCCGCTTCCGAGGGCTTCGAGATCGAGAAGTCGGTGACCCCGCTCTACGGCAAGACGCTCAAGGCCGGAGGCCGGGCCGTGGTGACCATCACGGTCAGGACCAGGCAGGACCGCACCTTCGTGGCGGTGGAGGACCCCCTGCCCGCGGGCTTCGAGATCGTGGACCCCAGCTTCGGCGTGGAGAGCCGCGAGGACGCGCGGGCCTTGGCCGAGCAAGGAGCCCGGGGGGAGTACTGGGGGGGATTCGAGCGCGCGGAGAACTACGACGACCGCATCCAGATCTTCGCGGATTTCCTGACCGCGGGGCAGCACCGGTACTCGTACCTGGTGCAGGCCACGACCCCCGGCCTCTTCCATTGGCCGGCCGCGCGAGTGGAGCAGATGTACGAGCCGGAGGTGTTCGGGAGGACGGCTTCGCGGCCGGTGAGTATCGAGAGGTAGGGGCTACCAGCCCAGGGACTTGCCGCGCGTGGCCGGCTTGGTGCCGAGGAAGGTATGGATGTTCATGGCCAGGAGCCCGGTGTTGACGGGCTTGGTGTAGAAGCCCTTGACGTTGGGCTCCAGCCTGACCACCTGTTCGGTCTCGCGGTTGGACATCTTGCCCGTGATGATGAAGATGGGGACGTCGCCGGCCTCGTTGGCCTGCAGGACGCGGAGCAGTTCGAGGCCCTGGATCTTGGGGAGCTTGAGGTCGAGGAGGATGAGGTCGGGACGCTGGCTCATGACCTGCTGCAGGGCGGCCTGCCCGTCCGTGGCCGTGTCGATCTGGAAGCCTTCTTTCCGGAGCAGGACCTCGAGGACCTCGACGATGTCGGGCTCGTCGTCGACGATGAGGATGCGCTTCTCCGCGGCCGAGGCCAGGCCGCCTTCTTCCGGCGCCATGGCATTATGAGACCATTTTGGGAGAAAGCCTTCAAGGCCGCAGCGCTGGTTTTCTGCCTGCTGGTCCCCGCGCGCCTGCGCGCGGGGCCGCCCTACGTCACGGACGACCCCGAACCCGTCGCATACAAACACTGGGAGATCTACCTCGCCTCCCAGCTCTTCCACGACGACGCGGGCTGGTCCGGGACCTTGCCGCACGCCGAGGTCAACTACGGCGCCGCCCCGGACCTGCAGCTCCACATCATCGCCCCGCTCTCCTGGCGCAGGCCCGCCGGCGGGCCTTTCCATTACGGCAATGGGGCCATCGAGCTCGGCGCCAAATACCGCTTCGTCCGGGAGACGGCCTCCCGGCCCATGGTCGGCGTCTTCCCGCTGGTCGAAGCCCCGACCGGCGACCGCGCCCAGGGCCTGGGCGGCGTCGACACCCCCGTCTTCCTCCCGGTGTGGCTCCAGAAGACCATGGGCCGATGGCAGAGCTACGGCGGCGGGGGCTGGTGGTTCAACCCCGGCGCCGGCAACCGCGGCTACCTTCAGGCCGGCTGGCAGGCGCAGTACAATATCGATGAGCGCTGGTCGCCCGGCGCCGAGCTCTTCTACCTGAGCCCGCAGAGCGACGGCGGCTCGGCCCGGGTCTCCTGCAACGCCGGACTGGTCGTCAACTTGACGGACCGCCACCATATCATGATGACCATCGGCCGCGACCTCCACGGCCCGACGCTCACGCAGAGCTATCTCGCCTATCAGCTGACCTTCGGCCCCCGGCCATGAGAGCCCTGGCCTGCGCAGCCCTGCTC